>NZ_JAJOMZ010000004.1:2190000-2490000 GCF_024699965.1 Flavobacterium sp. J372 | reverse complement strand
TATCTTTTGATGTAGTCTTAAACTGCCGAACATCCATATCAAAATAAGCTGTCTGCGCGTCAGGGAGGCCTTTTATGCGACCGCTCGCTGCAATAATTGTGTTGCCAATGCCGCTTATTTCAAGATTGGCTATGCGCAGGTCTTTAACTTTACCTTCTACGCGGCTGTTGATATTCATCACTGCATTAGGATTGCTTTTGAACGGATTTGTGTTTGCCAATGCAGGCACAAAAATAAGTACATCTCTAAACCCGACACGGCTGCCATCAAGGTTGGCATCTACAGCCATTTCTCCAATATCTTCACTAAGCGATTCTAGCGATGGGTAGCTAACCACAATCTCATCTCGCAGCAGGGTAGAAGGCGTTTCAAGATACAGATCTTTCAATTGTGCACCTCTAGGCCCGTAAGCAAAATCAGTCCTTAATGCCTTAACATCTAGCCCGCTTTTATCACGAACCGTGAACTGTGTTATATCACCTGAAATAGTATCCGGAGAGTACGAGAAATCTTTTGCCTTTAGAGTAAGATTGCTGATGTCAAGGTGTTTGTAATCAATTCCTTTTTTTGCAGGAGGAGAGTTCTCATCATCAAACTTAAAGGCTACGTCTGTAATATCCGCATTATCAAGCCTTATTTTCCATTGTGCCTGCTGTACCGCTGCCGTTTCTTCCGGCAATGCCTGTTGTACCTGCTTTTCAAATTTCCCTAAAGCCAGCTGGCCCTTGAGCCCGTTTAGTTCAATGTTTTTAAGGTCTATCAATTGCGACTTAAGGTCAACTTCATTAACCTTTACTGCCAGTTTCTTTAGTTTTAGTCCGGTATCAAGGCGAGAACCCTCGTTATCATAACCAATATCAATATTTGCCAGGTTTATGTCATCGAGTTTAATTTTAAAGTCAGGTTTTTTACTGGCTTCTTCGGCAACTTCCTGCGTGTTTTGGGCAATCTCTGCAATCATACCCTGTTTTAAAGTAAGCTTCAGGCCGTCAAGATTTACTTTGGGGACTTCAAAATTAAGGTTGTCAAGGTCGAATTTCGTGATTTTGGTATCAAAATGCGTGATAGTTGCACTCAGGTTGTTTTTTGAAATAGCATCATCAAACTTTACCCTGATATTATCAAGGTTAACTTTGTTGATGGAAAATTTCATCGGCGCCGAAGTGGTATCTTTCGGCTTGTCGCTGGCAAAGGCATCAATAATATAGTCGAAATTAAAAACAGAATCTTTGTTGCGCCTTACGTTTGCTACAATACCTTTAAGGTCAATAGAGTTTATTTCAACTTCATTGTCCAGTAGTTTAAAAAGGCTGATGTCAACTGCCAGCTTTTCGCCTGCAAGCAATGTGTCTCCTGCCTGGCCTTCAAAATAAACGCCTTCAAGTATTACTTTTTTTGGCAGGCCAATCTCAATCTTATCTATCTTAACTTCTGTGCCAATTTTACCTTCAAGGTAGGTTACAGCTTTATTTTTTGCAATGTTCTGGAAATAGGGTATCTGGAGAAGCAACACTATTAACAGGAACAGCCCTATGACCGACCCGATTATCCATAACAGCACCTTGCCTGTTTTACGTAAGTATTTTTTGATTTTTGCGTTCATTCTATCCGCTAAAAGTAGGATAAATAGAACATTTAAGTTTTAAAGTTTTCCTAAAAGACAGATAGTGCCAAGATTTCTTTAGGTTTAATTGAGAATAAATTTATATACGCAATGATAAGCCTATTGTCTCGTAGTATCCGTGATAATGATTGTGTGCCGACAGCTCATAGCCGCCAGCTACATCAAGCTGGATATTCTTAGTCAGTAGAAACATTAATCCTGCATCAATCCAGTGATCTGGCCGTTCATGCGGCAAGAGGTAGGCGAAACTCTCAAAGAACACTTTCATTTTGTCACTGACCTTTATATTTGGTGATATGGTATATTCATAGGTTGGCCTGCCTGTTTCACTATCCCAGATTGCGCCTGCGTTATAACCAATGTCAATTTTGTCGTTTACAGTGTTTTGAAACAGCAACCGTATATCAGGAGCGAGGTATTGTGCTTTGAAATCTTTTGAGGCCAGTTTAGGGATTTCTACCTGCATGATTATTGAAGTCTCAGGCAGAATCCCGTTTTCATGCCATAAGTTCATTTTTACTCCCGCAATGACAGGCTTAAAACCACGGGCAATGCTGTCGGTCTCCTTATTATATGCATACTCAGTTATGACCCTTATTTCAAATATATTGTTCACACCATATTTCCATAAGGTAGAAGGCAGGCTAAATTCTTCGCTATCCTCTGATTCGCGTTGATGTACAAAACCGATTTCAGCCTGAAAATGTCCTTTAGGAACAATATCAGCAGTTTCTGTCTGGTCAGGCCTGTCAGTTGTAATTACATCTTCCTGCGCAGAAACTGCTGTATAAAAAAAGAAGATGGTATAAAGGAAATAGTTTTTCATGCTTTAAAAATCATTTAAAGCTACTATAATGAATGCAGAGATAATTTTAAATTTTTGCTAAAATTACTTTACAAATCTCCTTAGCTGCATGGTAAAGTTTTTTGCCAGCTTTTCATAAGCGCCGGCAATGCGGTTTCCGGGGTCAAAGGCATACTCTTCCGGCTCAATTCCGGGAGATTTATCATATTCAACTTTGAGTAAAACATTTGAAGGATTTGCTGATTCAAACACGGTCACTACAGCTGTAATCTTCGCTTCTTCAAGGCCTACGCCCACATTGTAGCCCGGATAAAGCCATAGCGTTTTTATAGCCATGGTGTAGGGTGCGGCCGGATTTTTCGCTACAGTCACGCCTTTGCCTTCCATACGTTTGTTAAAGTAGGCTATAAATTTCGGCTCGTAGTTCGCTTCACGGTCGGCAAACCACTTTGTCCGAAAGTTTTCAGCCTTTTCGCCCTCACGCTTACTCATCTTGTCTTTAAGGAAATCTTCTTCGGTTTCGAAATGGGCTACTTTTATATTAGTATAATCAAATACAACATTATATTCTTTAACCGACGCAAGGTTTTTAAAATCGCCGGCAACAACTTTGCCCTGTGCCATTACAGCCGCGGTAACCAAGCATAGAATGATAGTAAAGTATTTGTGCATTGTATCGTGTTTGTGCTAAATTACAAATTTTGTCAAACCGAAACAGTTTCAAGTTCAATAACATTACCTGGCTGCATTCCTCCCAGATGAATGTTCCCGATTCTTACCCTTACCAGCCTAAGCGTAGGGAAGCCGACCGCTGCAGTCATTTTTCGCACCTGCCTGAATTTGCCTTCGGTGACGGTAATACTAATCCATGAAGTAGGGCCATGCCGCTCATCACGCACCTTTCGGTAAGGCAGTTCAGGATTGTCAATCAATTTTGCCGTGCATGGCTTTGTAACATAGCGTGTGCCTTTAAAACCGATTTCCACGCCGCGTTCAAGCTGTACTGCCTCTTCATGGGTGATAATGCCGTCAACCAGTACGTAATATTCTTTTTCAACCTTTTTGCTGCGTACAATCTCACTCATCATCCCGTCGGTTGTCAGGAGCAACAGCCCTTCGCTGTCTTCATCAAGCCGGCCTATAGCCATGGTGCCTTCAGGAAAGTTATAGAGTTCACCCAGCAGCTTTTTGTTGCGTTTCAGGTTATAGGTAAACTGGCTCAGGTAGCCATAAGGCTTATATATTTTGTAGTGGTGGTGCATAAGCCAAATGTAAGCCAAATGTCATATATTTACGAAAACACCAAACATGGATTCACTTAAAATCAAAACAAGCATACAGATAGCTAAACCTGCAAGCGAGGTTTTTGAAGCTATAGTAAACCCTGAGCAGATGTCTAACTATTTCATATCGCACGGCAGCGGCAGGATGGAAGAAGGGGCAAACCTGATATGGCACTTTCCTGAGTTTGACGGCGATGCACCTGTACGTGTCGGAAAAGTTATAAAAGATGAACTTGTGTCTTATTATTGGGATATTGCCGGCCGGGAAATGCATGTAGAAATGAATCTTGAGGCCAAAGGAAACAGCACCGTAGTTATTGTGACAGAAGGCACTATGCCTAATGATGAAGAAGGTATAAAATGGCTGGCAGGCAATACCGAAGGATGGGCCAACTTCCTGGCATGTCTTAAAGCCTGGCTGGAGTATAAAATCAATTTGCGCAAAGGAGCATTTGATTATAGGTTTTAAAGTTTGCTGTACCTTTGCATTATGGTACTTCATATAAAACATATGGTTTGCCCGCGATGTATTATGGCTGTTGAAAACATAATGCAGAAGCTTGCAATGCCTTTTAAAGACGTAAAAATGGGAGAGGTAGTTCTGCATGAGGAAATTTCCCCGGACATTATGCCTCTGTTTGAATCTGAACTTCATAAAATAGGTTTTGAAGTCATTACTGACCCTAAAGCTCAATTACTGGAACAGGTTAGGATACTGGTGCGCGAATATGTTGACGATGAGAATGAGAAGAAAGTAAATCTGTCGCTATTTCTATCAGAAAAACTTGGCTATGACTATACATATCTAAGCAACCTATTCAGCGCAGAGACAGGCGCTACCATCGAGAAATACTACATAGCCCAACGCATAGAGAAAGCTAAAGAGTTGCTTAGGCATAGAGATTCTTCCGTATCTAATGTTGCCGCCAGGCTTGGTTACAGCAGCGGCGCTTATCTTTCGGCACAGTTCAAAAAGCTTACAGGGATCACTCCCGGCGAATACAAAACTTCGCTAACGGCAAAACGCGCCAACCTGTAAATGTTACTGCTTTGCACAAAAATTGTGTAAGCCCTGCTGTGGTTTTGTACAGTAACTTTGCCATTTAAACTTTATAATCATGACACATACCTATAAAATTTCAGGGATGACATGTGACGGTTGCGTGGCTAAAGTTTCGCACCTTCTTAACCAGGTGCCGGGCGTAACCGCTGTTGATGTACATCTTGACAAAGGAGAGGCTGATATCACCATGGAGAAGCATATCAGCACGTCCACACTGCACGCTGCCCTTAAAGATTATCCTAAATATCAACTTACAGAAGCAAACGACCATCAAGAGAAAAGAAATGTATTTGCCGAAGCGCCGGAGCCTGAGCGTAGCTGGATGCAGACTTATAAGCCTATCCTGCTAATATTCGGTTACATCACAGTGGTATCACTTATTGGGTCATATACAAATGGAATAATAGATGCTATGGCTGCGATGCGTATATTTATGAGTGGTTTCTTCCTTACGTTTTCATTATTCAAAATGCTGGACCTGAAGGCCTTCGCCAACAGTTATGCCATGTATGATGTTGTAGCGAAAAAACTGCCTGCCTGGGGCTATATCTATGCTTTTATTGAGCTAGGCCTGGGGCTTGCCTATGCAGCAGATTTTGAAATATTGTCAACCAATATTGTAACGGCAGTAGTAATGTCGGTAAGCCTTATTGGTGTTTTGCAGAGCGTACTCAACAAAAAGAAGATACAATGTGCCTGCCTTGGTGCAGTCTTCAACCTGCCTATGAGCACTGTAACTATTATAGAAGATGCGCTTATGATTGTAATGAGCCTGGCCATGATTGCCATGTACCTGTAAAATTAGGTATCGGC
Source organism: Flavobacterium sp. J372 (assembly GCF_024699965.1). NCBI lineage: Bacteria > Pseudomonadati > Bacteroidota > Flavobacteriia > Flavobacteriales > Flavobacteriaceae > Flavobacterium > Flavobacterium sp. J372. The sequence goes on along the minus strand of NZ_JAJOMZ010000004.1, from coordinate 2,484,412 downwards.
TATTGTTTGGCATGATTTCTTTTATAGTTTTGTAAGAAATACAAACACTGAAGAAATGGCTGATATAACGCTTGGCGGAAACGCAATAAAAACATCCGGCACATTGCCTGCAAATGGTGCTGCTGCACCTGATTTTAAACTTACAGCTACCGACCTTTCAACGGCATCTTTGTCAGATTTTAAAGGGTCAAACCTGGTGCTTAATATTTTCCCGAGTGTAGATACCGGTACGTGCGCGGCTTCTGTACGTAAGTTTAACGAAAAGGCATCAGGTCTGGAAAATACAAAGGTACTGTGCATTTCACGCGACCTTCCTTTTGCACAAAAGCGTTTTTGCGGCGCAGAAGGCCTTGATAATGTTATATCACTATCAGACTTTAAAGATGGCTCTTTCGGCCAACAATACGGTTTAACTATTGAAAATGGCCCATTAGCCGGGTTACACTCTCGTGCTGTAGTGGTTATTGATGCAGATGGTAAAGTAAAATATACACAACAGGTGGCAGAAATTGCCGATGAACCTGATTATGAAGCTGCCCTTGCGGCACTGAATTCATAATATGAAAGACCAGAGGTTTGTTGCCGGGCGCATGAAAAGCGTGGTATATGCTTTTCGCGGGGCGTATAAGCTTGTAACTACAGAGCACAGCGTTATGGTACAGTTTTGCCTTGCGATAGCTGTTACACTTGCCGGCTTTTACTTTGATATCACCGCTACTGAATGGATGCTGCAAACGCTTGCCATTGGCCTCGTGCTGGGTGTCGAGGGCGTTAATACCGCTCTTGAGAAAATTTGCGATTTCATCCACCCGGAATATCATGAGCGCATCGGCTTTATAAAAGACATATCGGCGGGGGCGGTTACATTTGCCGCCCTGGCTGCCCTTATTACGGGCATCATCATATATTCCCCAAAAATTTTAGCAATGTTTCCCTGAGAAATTGATATTTTTACAGAGAGATAATCTTTTATAAATGGCTAAAACCAAAAAAGAGGCGAAACCTGCTGAGGGCCAAAAGCCTAAAAAGAAATTTGCGTTTACACGCCAGCATAAGGTGTTGCTTGGCGTATTGTTTTTCTTATTTGCAGTGGCTATGCTGCTGTCTTTCATATCGTATTTCCTTCACGGTGATTTTGACCAGAGCGGGCTGGATTCTTTCAGCTCCCGCGATGAAAAAGTAGGCAACTGGCTGGGTAAGTTCGGGGCATCGCTTGCCGATGTATTTCTCTATAAGGGCTTTGGGGTGGCATCGTTCATACTTATCCGCTTTTTCTTTTTGACAGGCGCCCATTTGGTGCTCGACCTTCCGCTCAGGAAAATGAAACGTGTACTTTTCTGGGATTTATTCCTTATCATCATCGTATCAATAGCCTTCGGCTTCTTCAACCAGTACCTGCCTGAATTGGGCGGTGTTATAGGTTATGAGATGAACCTCTTTATGCAGGATTACCTGGGCAAGACAGGTACGGCGCTTGTGCTTGTATTCGCGTTGTTCATTTACCTCATATTTAAAGTAAAGATTTCACCTGATGCCCTTAAAGCATTTTTTGAGCGCAGGCAGGAAGAACGTGAAAGAGAAAGGGAAGAACGCGAGGCGATGGCTGATGCAGTTCCTTCACCGGTGGCACAGGCAATGGCTGCCGACCCTGAATATTTTGCTGAAGATCCGGCGCTTACTGAAGAGGACGACGAGGAATTTGACGAGCCTGTACTGAAGCCAATGCCACAACCTGAACCGATACACACACCTTCACAATTTGAAATAAACCGTGAAGCGCTGAAGCCTACGATAAGTAACCATTCTGAAATACAGCTTGACACACAACCGAAACCTGTTGTGCAGCAGCCGGTTGCGGTACACCATGAACCGGAAATAATTACCACTGATGATGAAAGTTTTGTAATTGAAAAATCTCCGGAAGAAGATGTGGTTGAAGAGAACCTTGCAGCAAAGCTTGTAAAAGACTTCGGGGAGTTTGACCCAACGCTTGAACTTTCTAATTACCAAATGCCAACTATCGACCTGCTTAAAGACTACTCAAGCGGCGGCATCACCATCAACCAGGAAGAGCTTGAAGAGAACAAGAACCGTATTGTTGAGACGCTTCGTAACTACAAAATAGACATTGCGCAGATAAAGGCAACGGTTGGGCCAACGGTTACTTTGTACGAAATCGTTCCGGAAGCCGGCATCCGAATTTCGAAAATAAAGAGCCTTGAAGATGATATTGCGCTGTCACTTTCGGCGCTGGGTATACGTATTATAGCGCCAATCCCCGGCAAAGGTACAATAGGTATTGAGGTGCCGAATAAGAACCCTACGATGGTTTCGATGAAGACTGTAATTGCCTCACCGAAATTCCAGACCGCCGAGATGGAACTGCCTATTGCTTTAGGCAAGACCATATCAAACGAAACTTTCGTTGTCGACCTTGCCAAAATGCCGCACATGCTTATGGCAGGCGCCACAGGCCAGGGTAAATCGGTAGGGCTTAATGCTGTACTTACATCATTATTGTATAAAAAGCACCCCGCTGAGGTTAAGTTTGTGTTGGTTGACCCGAAGAAGGTGGAACTTACGCTTTTCAATAAGATTGAGCGCCATTACCTTGCAAAACTTCCTGATGGGGGAGATGCTATTATTACCGATAATACCAAGGTTATCAATACGCTTAACTCGCTTTGCGTAGAGATGGATAACCGTTACAACCTCCTTAAAGATGCCATGGTGCGTAATATTAAGGAGTATAACGAAAAATTCAAACAGCGCAGGCTAAACCCGGAAAACGGGCACCGTTTCCTGCCGTATATTGTGCTTGTTGTCGATGAGTTTGCTGACTTAATCATGACCGCAGGTAAAGAAGTTGAAACACCAATTGCAAGGCTTGCACAGCTTGCGCGGGCTATTGGCATCCATTTGATTATTGCAACCCAAAGGCCATCGGTAAACGTGATTACCGGTATTATCAAAGCTAACTTCCCGGCAAGGATTGCGTTCCGCGTAACATCAAAAATTGACTCCCGCACTATCTTAGACAGCCAGGGTGCCGACCAGCTTATAGGCCGCGGGGATATGTTATACACCCAGGGCAATGACCTTACCCGTGTGCAATGCGCTTTTGTTGATACACCTGAAGTTGAAAAGATAACTGAATTCATCGGTTCGCAGAAAGGCTACCCTGATGCCTATCTGCTTCCGGAATTCTTCGGAGAGGAAAGTGGCATTAATCTTGATATGGATATCTCCGAAAGAGATTCAATGTTCCGCGAAGCAGCCGAAGTTATCGTAAGCGCCCAACAGGGCTCGGCATCATTGCTGCAGCGTAAGCTTAAGCTTGGCTATAACCGCGCAGGCCGCCTTATCGACCAGTTGGAAGCCGCCGGTATTGTTGGCCCGTTTGAAGGCAGCAAAGCCCGTAACGTGCTGATTCAGGACCTGACTTCTCTTGAGCAATTTTTCAGGAACGAAGAAAACAATTTTTAGCATGCAAAGGATTATCAGGGTTTTAGCGATTTTATTCGTGAGCATTTCCCTTCACGCACAAAATTCGCAAAAGGCCAAAGCGCTGCTTGATGATGTATCATCCCGCATAAAAAGCTATAACAATATTGTTATGGACTTTAGATACTCTATGAGCAATCCATCAGAGAATTTGAACAGAGAGAGCAAAGGCAATGTTTCACTCAGCGGAAACAAATATGTGCTTAACTTCATGGGCTTTACCCGCATATTTGACGGTAAGAAGGTATATAACATTGTACCCGAAGACGAAGAAATCTCAATCTCAACCTATGATAGCCAAAAAGATGGATTAACGCCTTCAAAAATGTTTTCATTTTTCAATTCAGGCTACAAATATTCCTGGGATATATTACAGAACGTTCGGGGAAGAAAAATTCAGTACGTTAAGCTACATCCGCTCAGCCCAAAAGACGATGTTAAAGAAGTGTTAATTGGTATAGATGTGCAAACCAGGCATATCTATAACCTTATACAAACCGATAAGGATGGTACTAAGACAACGTACACTATAAATTCTTTTAAAACAAACCAGCCTTTGTCAAAAAATCACTTTACCTTTACCGAAAGTAAATATCCTAATTATTACATCAATAGATTAGATTGATTTTCCGGTGAAAATACTCGATCGCTACATCCTCAAATCGTTCATACAGACATTTGCTACAGTATTTATCATACTGTTTTTCATCTTTATACTTCAGGGCATATGGCTTTTTATCGCCGAGCTTGCAGGTAAAGACCTTGACATCTGGCTGATAACCAAGTTCTTGCTCTTTTATTCGCCAAAGATGATTCCGCTTGTATTGCCGCTGTCAATATTGTTGGCATCTATCATGACGTTTGGCAGCTTCGCGGAAAACTATGAGTTTGCTGCAATGAAATCGTCAGGCATATCGCTCAGCAGGGCCATGCGAAGCCTTATTGTGTTCATATTTGGATTGAGTATTGTGGCATTCCTTTTCGCCAATAATGTTATCCCCAAAGCAGAATATAAATTCCTGAATCTCCGCAAAAGCATTCTTCAGCGCAAACCGGCTATGGCAATAGCTGAAGGCCAGTTTAATGCAATAGGCGATAATTTCAATATTAAAGTTGATAAGAAATCCGGTGAAAATGGCGAAAAGCTGGAAGGCATTACCATTCATAAGAGAGCGCCTGGCCAACAAAACAGCACTGTGATACGCTCAAAGTCAGGTTTGCTTACAAGCAATGAATCATCTAACCTTTTGCAGCTGGAGCTTTTTGATGGCTACTATTACGAAGATGTTAAAAGCGACCCTGCCCAGCGCGAACGCCAGCCATTTGCAAAAAGCACATTCTCAAAACAGATTATGAATATTGACCTTTCAGTGCTAAACAATCCTGAAAGCGAAGGAGATACGAGGATTGTAAATACAAATACAATGCTTAATGTTAGTGAGCTTAACTATACAATTGACTCTCTTGAAACCAATTATGTAAAGGATGCACAAACAATTGCCGATAATACATCAGGCAGGCTGAATAATATCTTAATTAAGCCGACAGCGCCGAAAGGAGCGCCAATTCCTAAAAAGGAAGTTATAAAATTTCCTAAAGATGTTTTGAAATATTTTTCAATGGATGCAGATAAGAAGCGTGTTTTGGAAATAGCTTCAAGCAACCTGAGCAGTGCAGATTTTTCTGTCGAGGCAGGTAAGAATACATTGCTCGCAAAAGTAAAGAACATCAACGGGCACTGGCTCGCGCTTTACGATAAGTTTGTAATAGCATTTGCCTGTATACTAATGTTTTTTATAGGCGCGCCGCTGGGTGCAATCATCCGTAAAGGTGGTATAGGCCTACCGATAGTTTTGCTGTGGTAATATTTATTGTATTCCACTTTGTAAACACCTTTGGGCGTAAGGCTGCATCAGAAAACGGGATTCCGCCATTTATGGGAGCCTGGATGTCGTCATTCATACTTTCGCCATTGGCCGTTTTCCTTACGTATAGAGCCACAAACGACATGAACGTAACTGTTAACTTTGACTGGCTAATACTGCCTTTTAAAAAGCTTTTTGGCAAGCGGGGCATTGATGCTCCAGAAATGGTTAAGATGGAAACGGTAGCCGTTGGCCAGGGTGAAGACTGGGATGAAATGATGGCCCGGGATGAAGAACAACTTGTTGATATAGTAAAGAATGCACGGCGGTTTGGTTATTCGCGCGATTACCGCAACAGGGCACTTAAGGTATTGGAATTGAGAGGTATTACACAGGCTGCATTGTTGGAGCGTGGAGAACTGCATAATACACAGTTCCTTAAAATGGAGCAGCTGGCAAATGACTACAAATATCTTTCAGGAGGTGCATTGGTAACCTTAATTGTATCGATTGTTTTTGCTTTAACGGCTGCACAAGCTGAAAAGACCAATCTGTGGCTTATGATATTAGGCATTTTGAATACGATATTATTCTATCTGTTTTTATTTAAATCTAAAGAAATCCTTCGTGATGTTGGCCGGATACTAAACCGTAATATTGGATTAGGATTGATACCGACATTGGTTTTAGGTTTTCCGTTTTATCTTATATTATTTTTTACTGACAGGGCAGCGCTGAAAAAGGCCATCCCGCAATTCAAATAACAATGCTTACCGAACAACGCATACAACTCAACACAATAGAAGAAGCCATTGAAGACATCCGCCAGGGCAAAATAATAATTGTGGTGGATGACGAAGACCGTGAAAATGAAGGCGATTTTCTGGCTGCTGCCGATAAGGTTACACCGGAGATGATCAATTTTATGGCAACACATGGTAAGGGGCTTATATGTACACCGCTTACAGAGAAACGCTGTAAAGAGCTGAACCTGCATGTAATGGTTACCAATAATACCGACAGCATGGAAACAGCCTTTACAGTATCGGTCGACCTTAGAGGCAACGGCGTAACTACAGGCATATCGGCTCAAGACAGGGCAAAAACAGTACAGGCGCTAATTAACCCTGATACAAAGCCGTATGATCTGGGGAGGCCGGGGCATATTTTTCCGCTAATTGCAAAGGAAGGCGGTGTATTGAGGCGTACCGGCCATACAGAAGCAGCCATTGATTTTGCAAGGCTTGCGGGTTTCCAACCTGCGGGAGTGATTTGTGAGATAATGAACGAGAACGGCACTATGGCAAGGCTTCCTGAATTGTATGAAGTAGCCAGGAAGTTTGACCTGAAACTTGTTTCTATTGAAGATTTAGTGGCTTACCGCATGCAGCATGACAGCCTTATCCAGAAGAAAGAAGATTTTGAGATAGAGACAAGGTTTGGCGTTTTCAGGCTGAGGGCATACGTGCAGACCACCAACAAACAGGTGCACATAGCGCTGACTAAAGGCAGCTGGAATAATGGGCAGCCTGTACTGACACGTATTAACTCATCGCAGGTAAACAATGATATTTTAGGAACACTTACTACTGATGCAGATAAAAAGCTTGATGATATCTTCCGCAGGATAAATACTGAGGGCAAGGGCGCGGTGTTGTTTATAAACCAGGAAATACCGCCTACACAATTGATGGCACGCATTAAAGAGCTAAAATCATTACAGGCTGAAGGAGTGATGAAGGCGCCTCAAATAAAAATGGACGTAAAAGATTTTGGTATTGGCGCACAGATTTTACATGATATCGACATCTCAAAGATAAGGCTGCTTACTAATTCATGGCAGACAAAAAGGGTAGGGATGATTGGCTACGGCCTTGAAATTACCGAATATGTTGAATATTAATATTTGCTAAAGCAAACGTTTTGAAACTGTTATAAATTAATGCGAAAAAAAATATTAAATAAGCCTTGATTGTATTTGCAGAAACGGAAAAGGTTGCTATATTTGCATCCGCAATCAGGCACATGATGGCGCACATACTGGAGAAATGGCAGAGCGGTCGAATGCGGCGGTCTTGAAAACCGTTGACTGTAACAGGTCGGGGGTTCGAATCCCTCTTTCTCCGCTGATAACCCTGTAATCAAAAAGATTACAGGGTTTTTTATTTGAAGAATTCGAGAAACTCTGGAATGAAGAGCAGGACAGAGCATTAAAAACACTGATAGAACAGGAAACCTCTCAGTTAATAAACTGAAAGGCTGATTGAGGATTATTTGTTTGCCTAGCGTGAACCACTAAAAGCCAGGTTTTGGACCTTAGGATTGAAGGGCGCCCAAGCATTCTTAAATCAAAAGAAATAAAGTACAGGATATTAAACAAATTTTAAACTTTGTCGATACGATTGTGAATGAAATGGCCGAGTTGAGAAATTATAAATTGCTGACTATAGAATGCAATTTCATATCTAAAAACCCTCTGTCACCTCAAACCTCATACGTTCTCCATTGGTTGGGTGGGTGAACTCGAGAACTGCAGCGTGCAGGTAAAGTCTATCTGCTGAAGTCCCATATAGGTCATCACCAACAATAGGTGCATTTAAGCCCAGTTCATGCGCAGCGTGCATACGCAATTGATGAGTTCGGCCTGTAAGTGGCCAGAAATGTACTTTAGTAGTGGTTTCAGTACGTTCAACTGCCTGCCATTTTGTAATGGCTTTTTTGCCGAACTCAAAGCATACCAGCTGCATGGGCCTGTTGTCAAGGTCGCCGCGCAATGGAAGGTTTATTTCACCGCCATTTTCTGATATAACTTTTGACAGCATCGCTGTGTAACGCTTAGTTACGGTTCGATTAAGGAACTGCTTTTGAATATGCTTGTGCGCTTCTTTGGTTTTCGCTACAACCAACAGGCCAGATGTTGCCATGTCAAGCCTATGGATAATGAGCGGTTCGGCATCTGTCCACAATGCCTGCAGCCTTGTATAAACAGAATCTTGTATTGCAATGCCCGGTACAGAAAGCAGCCCTTCAGGCTTGTTTACCACAACAAAGCTGTCATCTTCAAAAATGATGTCAATTTTTTTATCTTCACCGTTATTTACAAGCAGCGGATTATCTTCCAAAGCTATGTCGGCCAGCATATGGCCAAGTATGGGCTTGCACTTTCCGCTGCAAGCAGGATAAAAGTGTCCATGTTTGCGCACCTCAGACTTTGGCCCTGCTCCCCACCAAAATTCCGCCATGGCAAGAGGCTTTAAGTCATTTAAGAAAGCATACTGCAGCAATTTTGGTGTGGCACATTCACCCGCTGCGGCAGGTGGCTTACCAAATACAGTAGCACTAAAAATATCGTGAAGGCTCTTCGGTTTTTTATCCTTGTTAAGGAAAACATACTGTTCAAAAAGCTGTTGCTGCAGTGTTGCCGATTTTTCTTTGCGTTCTGTTTTTAATGCTTCAATTTTTGCATCAAAATCCATTAGGGCGGCACCATTCTCATCTATTGCTTTCTGCCACTTTTCTGCAAGCAGCCTAAACTTATGTTTTTCATAAAGGCTGTGTTTAATCATGTGCGCCTCGTAGGCCTGGTAGTCTGCTTCGCTTAAATCCTTTTTTCGCTTTTCCCGCAACAGTTTACGGATGTTTTTATTACGCTTAGTCCATTGCCTGAAAGCATTAATCTCGGCTTCAGACTGTGATGTCAAAATATCAGATTGCTGTTTTAGGTTGAGATAATCAGCATTTACCTCCAGTTCTTCAATAGCCTGGTTGATATCGTTCAGCACCAGCTGCTCTTTGAGGAAAAAGCTGTCATCGTCCAGCATGTCAAACACCGGCGGAACAAAGCGCTTGTGGTGGTTGCTATCGGCCAGCTTACCCGAAAACGCCCACAAATAGCCTAATTTGCCCTCACTATCCTGAACTACAAGCACACCAAACATTTTACCAATGGCATTAAAGTTATGCCCCAGATTATTGTTAGCCTCAAGATATGCCTGAAGTTTTTCTGCGGCCATCTTTGCAAGAGGATGTGGCTCGTAATAAAAAGGGTAGGTAAAACGTTCAGGCAGGGGAATGCCCGAAATTTCGGTTTTTGTAAAGTATGTTATATGTGTGATAGCTGGAGACAAAAGTAAAATTTTCAGGATGCGAAAATAAGCGAATTTGTTTGTTGATAAAAGTGAAATTAAAACAGGCAAAAGGGTGTTATCTTTAAGGCACACCTTTTGCTTTTGAAAATTATATGAATAATAAATTTATTTTTTGCCTTGAGGCTGTTGATGATGTTGAAATACAGGGCAATGAAAACACGATAAACAACCTTGAGCAGCTGGCCTGGGATACGGGTATTGACAGTATTTACCAAACTTGTGATACAATTGAAGGCCTTGAGGACAGTCTTAATGCCTTGATTTATGCGGACGATAATTTTAAAGGCTACGAAATTATTTACCTTGTGATGCCCGGCGAAGAAAATAGCATTTGCATTAATGACTACTATTATAGCCTTGAAGAAATTGCCGAAGTTTTTGAGGGAAAGCTTAAAGGCAAAATACTGCATTTTGCCAATGCTAAAATACTTGACTTAACACCGGATGAATCGCAATATTTTCTTGATATTACAGGAGCCAAGGCAATTTCGGGATACGGCGAGTTAAATAGTATAGCCAGTGCCGCACTTGATAAGGCATTTTTTACGCTTTGTCAGGACGAGGATGATGTTACTGAAGTTGTGGAAGAGTTGCACCGCAAACACTATGCGCTGTGCAAAATTCTTGACTTCAGACTGTACTATTAATTAATTTTTGTGTTGTTTTCGCGCGACTTTATTTCTTTGTCTATCTGTGAGTAGCTTATAACTGCAGGCATAAAGCAAATAAATGTGCTTAATGCAACTATTGCAAGAGATCCCATTCCGTCTGTAGTAAATATTACATAGAGCAATGCCGCTTCTGCAATAAGCATCACAATGCCAAGGCCTACAAGTACGCCCTTCATTTTCTTTTTATACAGAATGAGCTGATCCATGCTCATGGCTGATAGTTTATTTGCTTTTTTCATATGTCATTGTTGTAAACAATTGAGGTCAAATATAAACTAAAAAACACGTCCCAAATGAGACGTGTCTAATTTAGTTAAGTGAAATTACTTCTTTATTATCTTGCTTGTAATTTCACTTTTGCCTGATGTTACTTTAGCAAAATAAATACCTGCCGGCAACTGCTCAAGATTTATCTTTTGCTGTGCGGTAACAGGCGTGTACTGCTGAACCAACTGGCCAAATATGTTGTAAATTACAATTTTATCCATAGGTACGCTTGCATCAATAGTAACATTGCTATCTGTAGGATTAGGATAAACTTTTACAGAAATTTCCCTTTCAAACCGTGGTGCCGAAAGTACTGCTTTGGCTTCGATAGCTATATTATTGAAGTGTACCCGCTTTCCTGCATCAGCAAACATATCGGTTCCGTCAAAACGCAGCCTTATTTTAAAATCAGGATTATTATTTGCAGCAGCAATACCCGTAAAGTCAAATGTCTTAACCTCATAGGTAGTGGGTATACTTTGCGATGCATTTGCAAGGCCTGTATTAACCCACTCTGTGCCATTCCAGTAGTCGGCAATAAGTGTTTGCGCTGCGCCATCGCTTTCAACAGCCAATGTTAGCTTGATGTCCTGAAGATCGGTGGTAGGCGCCTGCAATACAACTGTATTTTCAAGTGTACCAACCTTAAACGGCTGGCGTATTTGTATACCTTTCATCTGGCTGGCTACATATGGAGCATCATTATTAGCTTCAGGACGGTAGTTAACTGCTGTTGGTGCATTTCTACGCTCCATAGAGCCTTTATGATACAGAGGGTCATTACTTGATAGTGGATATCCTGCTATGCAAGATGTATAGTGCAATACAGCGTTAAGTCCGTTGTCTTCAAAAGTAGCATCAACGCTTGTAAGCGGAATGTCATTAGTAATGGCATTGCTCATCCACCAAAAATATACCACACCGGGTTCATTGCCAAGTGGTGCGAAGTTGGCGGTTATCTGCATGTTGCCAACAGGGGTTACCGTAAGTTCAGGATTGTTTCCGCTAACATCACCGCTCCAGTGGCTGAATACAAAGCCGGGTTTTGCAATAGCTTCAAGCGTAACAGGTATTCCGTTAAAGTAGATACCTGTCCAGGGGTAAGGGTTTGCAGGTACGCCGGGTGTAGTGTCTTCAATTTTTATCGTGTTTATTTTTACGATACCTGTTTCGGTGTCTGATACATTTATCGTGAGGTTAACATTGCTGCTGATGCCAAACTGGTTGCGGATTTGGTCACGCTGTATTGCCGGCCTGTTTGTACCCCAATTAAGCAAGTTTGTTTTTTGCGAGTTTTGGTAGAAAGTAAGCCTCGGGAAGCGATGTATATCCTCAGGCAGGTACGGTGCAACTTCGTCAAATGTTTGGTTTACAATACTGTTGAAACGTGCCGTAGTAAATGCCGTATTAAGAATATCGGCAAAACGGTTAATGAAGTAGGTTTTATAACCATTATTGGCAAGCAGGTGCCCAAGATAAGATTCATTTGCAGGATTTGTAAGGTTAGCCCAACGCTCAAGCCAGTTTATGTTATCCTTTAGCGATGCTTCAAAATCCTGAACCGTAAGACGATATTTTCCATCACCGTAGCCTGCATTTTCAGGTGTGCGCACTTTCCAGAATGTTCTTTCGTAGCTATCGTTGGCGGCATATATTTCCATCACCATGTGGTCAGTAAACGATATCATGTCGAGCTTAGCGGCAGCCTGGTCAAAATTAGCATCTGTGGCCATGCTGTTGTTTCTTATAAAGTCGCGCATGGCAATATAATCTGTATAGTCAGCATTTGTGCCTTCGCTAAGGTCGCAATTAGTACCGCCGCAATCTATCTGAACGATATTATCTTCCTGAAGATTAAAATTCTTTACATAATGGTGTTTGTCAAGCCTATCGCGTACAGCAGTTAAGCCCCAAAACTCGCCATTTATAAAATGGATTGCAGGTTTTATACGTGTTACGCCATTAAATACTGGCTGCATAGCGCGCGTAAATACCACATCATAAGCCACTGGGCCGCCCGTACCGTCGCCACGAAGCATGAGGCGCTTAAACTCATCGTTGTCCGGCACAGGTGCATCAGGAATTTGTTCGTCAAAAAAATCATGTTCAAACTGGTCTTGTGAGTCGTACTCTCCGCGAGCATATAGTCTCAGGCTTTTTATACCAAGTGCACGCGAGTTATTGCCATGTATGCGCCATCCTGCATTCATGTTTATTGCAGAATTGAGACTACCGGAGTTTGGTTCAAAATATTCAAAATGTACAGGGTATTCCCATGTGTCGCCACTGCGCCAGTAATTATTCCAGTCAGGACGGTACCATTGGTTATTGTTAGGGTTAGCGGCTCTCCAATTATCAAAATCTATACCCGAAGTATAAATACCATCATTGTAATCAAACATGTAGTTTTCCTGTATTTGTAATGATATTACAGGAAGCTGGTAAGGATTTGTCGGCCAGACGAAATACGTTTTAGATATTATTTTCGAAGGTACTCCATCAACATAAACCCGTGCCCTTACAACAGTAGCTTTTCTTACAGGTGTTGGCGGTGTGTACAATGGGTGCTGTCTCGTATTTTTATTTGCAAGCTGGTCAGGCTCGGCACTCCTATCTGCAATGCCGATAGGCTGAAAATATGTATTTGAATTATAGCTGTCAGACAAAAGCGGCCCTTCCGAATCTGTTGGCTCTAGCTTATAGGCGTTTTTATAAGTATATAATGTGCCCATTGTATTGTTAAGCACAGGTTGAGAACCATCAGTTGTATAAACAATTATTGCACTAGGGTTTGAATGCGTAAGGACAAGATTAAAGCCTGTATTGTAGTAGCCTGAATTATGACTAAATACAGGCGGTGTAAGCAATTCGGTAAGTCCTGAGCCGGTATTTGGCGTTCCGGGTGTCGAGGTATAAAAGAAAAGCCATGACCCTGTACCGTTCGGCTGGCGGCCTATAGAAACATTTTCTTCAAGGGCTGTTGCAGGTGCCTGGTCTGCAACTGTGCCATCAGGCTGTGTTAGAACAATTGTTTCACCGCCGGTACTTATCTTCCAGTTAGTGTGTAGCGGCTGTCCCGGTACAACCTTGTTTTTGTCTGATGCCCATACAACTAAGTAACTTCCTGGCTGCATTGTTACCGCCGGGAAAACCCATTTAAAAGGTGCTGCCGGAGTATCTGTTAAACCATATCCTGTTAAATCTATGGGAGTAGTTCCGTAGTTGTATAGCTCAACCCAGTCCTCATAACTTCCATCTTCATCAGCCAAAGTTGAAGTATTTGACGACATAATTTCATTTACCGCGACTTGAGCATAAATATCCTGAAGCGAAAAAATAAACAATAGTGAAAATAAAATTTTTTGTAAGGTAGTTTTGCTCATATGACTTAATATGGTTTTTTGTTAAAAAAATCTTAAATTTAAACAGGCCTCAAAGCTAATCAATTATTTAACAGTTAAATACAATAGTCATAAATTAATTTTAAGATTTTTAAACTAATCTTTATTAAAATGAAATTAAGCCACTACAGATTAACATGATTAGCTATTCAAATCGATACCACATGTGATTTTAACAACACAATTTTTTTGCATCCTATTAATTATCATACTTTTGAAAAAAAATGAACGATTCATGGAGAAGATTACATTATTACTTTTACTGCCATTTTATTGTTTAGCGCAAATTCCTGCTTATTACAGCTCAGTTGACTTTACGCAAAATGCAGAAGATATTAAATCTCAGCTTTCAGCTCTTGTTACAACAACACACACTTACCAGCTTATATATACACCTGATGTTTGGAATGCTTTGAAACAGAGTGATCTTGACCCTAATGACAATACAAAAGTATTACTTATTTACGGCTATAATGATGCTGATGCAATTACTAGCAATGACCGTACACGCAGTAAAGATGCCAGTTGCCATACTTCAAGCTGTGCAGGGCTGTGGGTGCGTGAGCATGTATTTGCGCAGTCTGTTGGCACACCTCCCTTGGGGCAGGAAGGGCCGGGAAGTGATGCACACCACTTAAGGGCTATTGATGCACAGATGAATAATACCCGAAGCAATAAAAAATTTACTGCCGGAAGCGGTAATGCATTTTCTGTAAGTACAGCTTCATGGTATCCTGGAGATGAATGGAAGGGTGACGTAGCACGCATGATGATGTATATGTACTTGCGCTACCAGTCTCAATGCCCGCCAACAAATATTGGCCTGGGCAGCACATCATACAGCCCTCTGGGTGATATGCCTAATATTTTTCTGGAATGGAATCAACAGGATCCCGTAAGCCAGTATGAGCTTAACCGCAATGTCGTATTGCAAAGCATGCAGGGCAACCGTAACCCTTTTATTGACAATCCCTACCTGGCTACCATGATATGGGGCGGCCCGCAGGCGCCGGACAGTTGGGGAGTACTGGCGACAGACGCTGAAATTGCTGAAGATAATGTAGTGCTTTATCCTACCATAACAACAGGTATAATTAATGTTGAAAATACCGGCGGTAGGAATTTTACATATTCTGCCTATAATAATCTGGGGCAGCAGGTGCAGGTTCAAAAATCCGGCAGTGTGATAGATATGGCCAATAATGCGAAAGGTCTTTATTTTGTAACGCTTACAGATGATGCCGGTAAATCAAAAACTTTTCGCATCATTCTCAACTAAATATCGTTTATAAGTTTTCGTGCGGCAGTCTGCACCGGATCCCAAACCGGCGAGAAGGGGGGCGCATAAGATAAATCGAGATCCATAATATTCTGCAAAGTAAGGTTGTGTGTAAGCGCAGTAGCCAGAACGTCAATACGCTTTGCAGCATCTTCCTCACCAATAATCTGTCCGCCAAGCAGCCTTCCGCTATTTTTTTCAGCTAAAAGCTTTACCGTAATATTTTTTGCTCCCGGATAGTAATGTGCCCTTGTAAGCGCTGTTATTGTTGCGGTGGCATAGTCAATACCAAGTTTTTGCAGGTCTCTTTCAAGCAAGCCGGTACGCGCCACTTCATACTTGCACACTTTACAAACAGCCGTGCCAACAACCCCGGGGAATATAGCCTTTTCTCCTGCGATGCTGCTTCCCGCAACCACACCTGTTTTATTGGCTATAGTGCCCAAAGCTATATGCACATGCATTTTACTTACAAGGTGAAGTGTTTCGGCACAATCGCCTGCTGCCCAAATATTTGGTAAATTGGTTTGCATTTGTCCATTTACCTTGATTGCGCCTCTCATTCCTAAAGCTATACCTGAACCTTTCAGGAAATCAGTATTGGGCGAACTTCCCATGCCCAGCACCACTATATCTGTTTCTATAGTACGTTTGTCAGTTATAACACCGCTCACTTTCCCGTCAATGACCGAAAAAGCTTTTAGTTCTTCACCAAGATAGAGGCTAACGCCAAGATTGCGCATTGCATCAGATACCATAGCGCCCATATCAGGGTCCAGTGTATTCATAACCTGTGGCTGCCGGTTCACAAGCGAGACATTCAGGCCGCGTATAAGCAATGCTTCTGCCATTTCCAGCCCAATATACCCGCCACCAACAATTACAGCCTTACGCGGCTTCTTTTCCTCAAGGTAGCGCTCAAGGTTGATTCCACTCTTTAATGTAGATATACCAAAAACACCTTCGGCATTTGTACCTGGCAGGTCGGGGCAAAACGCTTTGGCCCCGGTAGCAATCAATAGCTGGTCATAGTTTTCCCAAAATGTTTTATCTGCTTTCTTATCAAGTATATTAATCCTGTTGTTTTCAGGGTCAACGCTTAGGACCAAATGTTCAGTACGGACATCAATATTGTATTTCTGCCTGAATGTTGCAGGGCTTCGCACTATAAGTTCATCAAAAGTTTCAACAGTCCCCGAAATATAATAAGGTACGCCGCAGGCAGAGTAGGAGGTGTACTGCGATTTTTCAAAGACGATAATTTCACGATTAGGCTGTTCACGCCTAATTTTTGATGCAGCCGACATACCCGCAGCATCGCCACCAATGATCACTACTTTACCTTCACTGTTCTGCTTCATGCAATTTTTTAATTTTTAACTGGATGGTGCGTGCAGAAAGTCCGTGAACCAACATTGATATAAAAATGGTTACTATGGTAACTTCTAAAAGTTTCTCAGCACCGGCAAATGACGCACTTGTAAGGGCATATGCCATGTAATACAATGAACCCACACCACGAATTCCGTAAAAAGATAAGACAAATTTCTGGAATGCTGTAAGGTCAGACCTGATAAAGGAAATATAGCCTGCCGCCGGCCTTACAACAAATACCATAAGTAATGCTACGGTAATCACCTCTAAATCATATAGTATGTGGTAATGGTAGGCAATAAAAACCCCTGTCATTAAAAAAATAATTGCCACGACAATCCCTTCAAGCTCTTCATTAAAATCATGCAGTGCATCCATATGCTCATTATACACTTCCCTGTTGCTGAACGTGCATGCTGCCGCGAAAACTGCAAGGAAACCATAGCCGCCCACAATTTCAGATATTGCATAGGGCAGCAATACCAGCCCCAATGATATGATGCCCCGGCTTATTTTGGTAAGCTGGCCCTTGTCTTTTATAGAAAATATGATACGGTAAAGCACTTCGCCGCAACATAAGCCAATTACTACGGCAATAGCTATTTTAATGAGGAATTTGTGCAGAAACCATTCGCCTATCCAGTTTTCATAATCCAGGCCTTTTGTAGCTGCATAGATAGCAAAATAAACAAACGGGAAGGCAAGGCCATCATTAATCCCTGCTTCACTGGTAAGTCCCAGCTTTATATCAGAAACATCTTTTTTGCTTGGTTCAGAGGTTTGCAGTTCTGATGCAAGTACAGGGTCTGTAGGTGAAATCACAGCGCCAAAGAGCCATGCAGTAGCAGGGGTAAGGCCTATAATCCACCACCCTAAAAAAGCAGCAGCAATAATAGTAATAAGCATTGCAAATGCCAGCAGCCTGAAAGAGTGCCGCCAGGTTTTCCATTTAAATGGCTCACTAATCTTTAAACCGGCATTGGTAAGGGCCACCAGTACAACAAATTCTGTTACACGTTCTATCAGTTCAAGATGATCTAACGGTTCAAATTCATACTGTCTTGCAAAAAAGTAAACAATTATCCCTATAGCAACATAAATTATAGGCGCAGATACATGCTGTCTCTGCATCAGAACCGGCACAGTTGCTGCCAGCAGGGCTACAATACCCGCAGCCAGCAACATCAACATATAGCTTTCTGCTACAAAATAGTCCTGCATATTATTTTATGTTAGGCTGCGGGTGTTTGCAAATACTGTTACAGGTTTTACTTCAGTATGTGCTGACCCAATATTTGATATACTTCATTGATGTTATTGTCTTTACCGAAATGTTTCTTAATCGGCATTGCTTCACCGCGCACCCATATTTTTAATTCCGCATCAAGGTCAAGAAGGCCGGCGCTCTCTTTAGAGAATTTAATGATACTGGCGTATGGTATTGTTACGTAATCAACTTTACTGCCCGTTAACCCTTGCTTATCAACAAGTATCAGGCGTTTGTTGGTAAACACAAACATATCGCGTATCAGCTTAAAGGCTTTCTCGATATGCTCGCCGCTAACAAGTATGTCTTTATATTCTTCAGTAATTTTTTCAATTGACACTTCACTGGCGTGCCCCATTATTGCATTAAATAATCCCATGCTTATTTGTTTTAAGTTATTAAAAGTAAAAATGTTTTAGGTGAGTAGCGAAATTACTACTAATTTTTAAGTGGAATTTATGATTATCGCTTTAGTATAATTTTAGAATTGAATATTCTATCCTCAGTAATTACTCTTACAAAATATATTCCATCTACAACATATTCCTAAATTAAGTTCCAGACTCTTCTGCTCACTAATTTTTTTATCTTGTATTATCTTTCCGTCATTGCTGCAAATTAAAAGTTGTCCAGACAATTTCTTATTAAATAAAATTGAGGTCTTGCCATTGCTTGGATTTGGAAATACATAAATCTGTTCTTCAATATCAGAATTCTCAAGTTTACCCACATTATTTTTACGATTAGTTGACGTCCAAGGTGTTGGGCTAAGTGCGTCAGCAAAAGAGGTTAAAGTTGTGCTATACCTGTAATCATAACAACCCAACTCATGACATTTTTTATAAAGATCCATTGTAAACAGCGTGTTGGTAATTTGTTCATCTTTATTAACATAGCTATAATTTCCAGAAATGTATTTTGATAATTCTGGTCTTTCATTATTGATATTTTGCATTTTTGTATTTAAAACACAATTTTGCGAAACCTGGTTAAATGAAAATTCATAAATAAATCCGTATCCGCCATTTCTACTTATACATAATAACTGTGTATTGCCGTTCCCTAAATAATCTCCGGCAAGGTATTCATCTGACGGATTTGTCCACCAATCATTAATTTTTAATGGTGTAGTTGATGTTCCTGTGTTTGCGTTATCCCAAATTTTTGTCCATGTGCCGCTACTGATGTTTAATCGGTATAAGTGTATAAGCCCTGTAGCTTTATTGAAACATAATAATTCATCATTAGAGCCAGGTATATTATCAAAATTTCCTGCAAGATAATAATCGTCAACAGATACTGTCCATGTTCCTATAACGACACCGTTCGCAGCATAGGTCTCAAGTAAATTTTGCCAGCCTGTACCATTATACTTTAAAATAGATAATTTTTTTTGAAGTGGATTTATCCATAACAGTTCATCTTTAGTGTCATTTATGTCAAAATTCCCTGCTATGAACTTATCAGCAATATTAAAATCTCTTGTAATGTTAGTAGTTCCATTGCTGGACCTTATAGTTTTATTTGTTCCAAAACCTGTTTGATTATTATACAATTCATTATAGAGATAATAATTAAGGGTGGTAGTATTCTGAGTATTTGCAAATTTCATCAAGACGGCATATTGATTTAAATCATTTGTAATAAAAAGCTCGTCACCTACCACACCGTCAAAATCACCAACTGCATAATTTGTACGTGCTACTACTGAAGGGATAAACCAATTATTAAGCATATATTCATTACCTATACTTTCTCTAATTTCGCTTCCTATAGTTTTCACTTCCCATACATCGTGGTGTGTTTTAGATATATTTTGACCTGTGTTCAGGTCAAGAGTTTGTGTAGTAGTTTTGTTTGTTAGTCTCTGTAGTGAAGACCTTAATCCATCTCTTGAAAAGATAAATATTTCATCACCATCGGCTACTGTAAGGTCATCGGTTATAAAATTACCCGTTATCTGTATAGGTAATTTATCAACATTTTTAAAATCAAACTCGCCTAATTTATCTGATTGTCCTGATGTCCACACGACGGGATTATTAAACTTTTTTTCCTGATAAACTCTTACCCAATCTATAAGTATTTCTTCATCATCGATTCCAAAATCATCAGCAAAAGATACTAGACGTGTTGGTGAACCAATTACTGTATTATCTATAAATGCCGATCCTGAATTAGAGGTAGGATTTTGTGAAGAATCGGAGGTATTCGTTATGATAGTTGCACCAATAATGACATTCATTGACTCAGCATGAGACGGAAGACTTCGACTCCATAAGTCATTTGAGAACTTGTGGACACCATCAATATAATAGTGCTGCCCGAACATATCCCATTTAACTGAATATGTATGCCACTCTCCTGCTAGTGAGGTGTCTTCAAAGTAATGTACCTTATCAACTGCTTGTTTATAGCCGCTAGTACTGTCATTGAAAAACATGCAAAAATCATAGATATGATTATTAAACGTATTTGTACCTGGATCAAAATATGAACGCTGTTCAATTATATCAATTTCCTCTGGATATCTTTTGCCAACAAGCATATAGCCGTCAAAATTCCAATTAGTAGGTACTGAATCTTTAAATTGTCTCTCGCGGTATGTAGGCATTAACCAAAATCCCGGAAATAGTCCTCTCCCAACAGGTAATTTTATCCTGGCTTCAATACATCCGTACAAAAACTTTTTATTAGTAATAATTTCCCCTGTTGAATATTTAGCAATCTTGCCATTAGCATTTTTATACAGGTTATTCCAATAATCAGGATTTTGTATTCCTTCATTATGATATTTCGCCTGAAGTTTTATAACCCTTATTGTATCCTCAATTCCTAATATAACTCTATCTTTTTGAAAAACTTGCTCAGTAAGATAGCGCTTTTCACCATGCTGCCTTTTCCATTTGGTGTCAATATCGGCTGTATTTTGGTAATTAAAGTTTTCTTGAAAAACTAAATTCCAATTGGTAAGATTTACTCCTGGGGTTTCAGGTGTAGATGTCTGACTTATCATTTCAACCGAGCCAAAAATTAGCAAGAAAAACAGATATTTCATTGTGATATGATTGAAGTTCAAAGCTAATATAAATTTAATACTTAACAGTTTCTTTGTAAGAAAAAATTCTTATTTTCGGCCTATAATTTTTCTATATGCTGATAAAAGTTTTCGGGAGTGCTGTTTTCGGGGTTGAAGCAACAACAATTACCGTTGAAGTAAATATTGATAAAGGGGTAGGCTATCATTTGGTAGGGCTGCCTGATAATGCTATAAAGGAAAGCAGTTACCGTATAGCCGCTGCGCTCAAAAACAATGGCTACAGCCTTCCGGGGAAGAAAATAACCATAAACATGGCTCCGGCTGATTTGCGAAAGGAAGGTTCAGCTTATGACCTTACACTTGCCATAGGTATCCTTGCTGCATCAGGACAAATAAATAGTGAAGAAGTTGACAAATACATTATAATGGGTGAACTTTCGCTTGACGGTGGCCTGCAGCCTATAAAAGGTGCTTTGCCCATTGCGATTAAAGCCCGTGAAGAAGGCTTTAAGGGCTTTTTCCTACCAAAACAGAATGTAAAGGAGGCTGCCATTGTTGACGGCCTTGAGGTATATGGTGTTGAAAATGTAATGGAAGTAATTGACTTTCTTGAAGGTCGCGGCACACTCGAGCCAACTGTCTTTAACACGCGGGAAGAATTTTATAAGACGCTCGACTTCCCCGAATTTGATTTTAGCGATGTAAAAGGGCAGGAGTCAATCAAGCGATGTATGGAGATTGCTGCAGCGGGTGGGCATAACATAATACTTATCGGTCCGCCGGGTGCTGGTAAAACCATGCTTGCAAAGCGTTTGCCGAGCATCCTGCCGCCCATGACGCTGCGTGAAGCCCTTGAAACTACTAAGATACATAGCGTAGCAGGCAAGCTGAAAGAGGCGGGATTGATGAACCAGCGCCCTTTCCGGAGCCCGCACCATACAATTTCAAATGTGGCACTTGTTGGCGGTGGGAGCTACCCCCAACCGGGCGAAATTTCAATGGCACATAACGGCGTTTTGTTTCTTGATGAACTCCCTGAATTTAAGCGTGAAGTGCTTGAAGTGATGCGCCAGCCGCTTGAAGATCGTGAGGTCACTATATCACGTGCTAAATTTACCATAACATACCCATCATCTTTTATGCTGGTGGCGAGTATGAACCCCAGTCCCGGCGGCTATTTTAATGACCCAGATGCCCCTGTAAGTTCTTCCCCGCACGAAATGCAGCGGTATATGAGCAAGATTTCAGGCCCGCTGCTTGACAGGATTGATATCCATATTGAGGTAACACCCGTACCGTTTGATAAACTTTCTGATAACAGGAAAGCCGAGAGCAGTGTAGAGATACGCGAACGTGTAATTAAAGCCCGTGAGGTGCAGACACAGCGGTTTGAACATCTGCCGGGTGTGCATTACAATGCCCAAATGGGTACAAGGCAAATACGAGAATACTGTTCATTAGACGAATCTTCATTGCAATTACTTAAGACTGCTATGGAAAGGCTTAATCTCTCAGCCCGTGCTTATGACAGGATTTTAAAAGTATCTCGCACTATTGCCGACCTTGAAGGCGCCGAGAATATTGGCCCACAGCATATTAGTGAAGCTATACAATACCGGAGCCTTGACAGGGAAGGATGGCTTGGATAAAAATTACGAGTATAAATTTCGGATTTCGTAACTTTAAATAAAAAATATGCTAAAGAAAGAACTGGAAGAACTTTTTAATGAGATGCCAAGAATTGTAAAGGATAAGCTGCAGCCGGTAATGGATAACTTATTGGAAAGGGCAGATGACCTTGATAGTCATCCCGATAAGAATGCTGAAGATTATGCTGTTGAGCGCGAAGATATACTTAAAGAAGTACGTAAAATTAAATATATCAATGAGCAGTGGCAGATAATGAATGCTAAGAAGAATAATTAAAAATATGATATTTCAACAAATATTTGAGCGGTCAAAAAATAATCAAGAGTTAATATCAATTGTCAGATATCGTGATGATAATACATTTTGGTGTGGTTATATTTTAGATTATAATGATCTTATTATAAAGTTACAACACTTTACAAAATATGGCAAGAAGGACGGAATAATAGTGGCGAAATTATCCGATATTGAAAGAGTTGATTTTAATGATGATTATACTAAAGCGATGCAAGTTGTTATTGATTATTCATTGGAATTGGAAAAAGAGAATAACTCTGAGTTGGACTTGTCTGATGATGACCATTGGGATTTCACTATTCTAAAACAACTAGAGGGTAGCAAGAATGAAATATGCAGTATTGAAATAAATGGATCCACATATTATACAGGCTATGTTTTAGAAGTTTCAGAAAATTGGTAAAATGGGCGAAGATGATGGCTATACTATTCTTAAGATCGAAGACGTTACTAGTTTCCAGCCTAATGATATGGACAATCGCAAAAGGGCTATGTTATACAAATGGAGACAAACCCATATTTAATTAAAAAGCCCTGATTTCTCAGGGCTTTTTCCAAATCTAAATCAACAAATTATGACTTTACAACTTTTTGTGTGGTAATGCCATTTACTGTAGTAACCGTCATCAGGTAGATACCCTGCGATAGCCCCGAAATTTCAATATTGTAATTATCGGTATATATATTTTTTTTAGAAAGAACTGTACGTCCGTTCATGTCTGTAAAGCTAACCTCTTCAATATCTTGCGAATTTATTGTTATAAAGTCGGCAGCAGGATTAGGGTAAATAGAAACTTTCGGTTGCTTAACATCATCAGTCCCTAATACTGCTCCGGTAACCTTAAAATCATCTACCAGGAAAATACTGTTGGTAGGAGAATTGTGAAGCCTGAAAATGAAATGGATGGCTTCACCTGCGTAATCAGCAAGGTCAAACCCTGTGCCTACAGTTTCATTGTTAATTATGGCCTCATCATCTGCAGGCCGTGCTGTCAGCAATGTTTTTAACGCAGCGGGCGTGTTTGCAGCATCCATTTGAGCTTTGGTTATGATATATACCGAATAATGCGAACTTGCATTGCTGCCGATACTTACGCTGCCGGTTGTATAATTTACAAAACCATCTGCATTATTAATTTGTATAGCAGGAGATATTATAACACAGTCAAGGTTAGTGATATGGGTAGGTATCTGGTTCACTAGATTAAATGTTGCCATACCTGCTGCACTTCCTTGTATACCAATAGCCTGAATTGATGCAGTTGGGCTGTAAATGCCATTATTTTGCGGCGAACCTTCGAGATTTACAAATCTCCAGCCCTGGTTGAAAATGTCATTATGGCTGCCTTCGAAATTTTGTTGATACGATTGTGCCTGCCCACAGAAAAGCGTCAGCAGGGCAGCTGCTGATAGTAAAAGTTTTTTCATTGAATGATTGATAAAATTTTAAATTAATACTACAGGTGTTGATGAAGCACCCAATTGTACTATAGACGCAAAAACATCAAAAGGTTGCAAAGAAAACTGAACTTTTTTTAAGAAAAACATCAGAAAACTCTAAGCAAGTTCATATAGAGTAGATTAAGTTAGAGCGCATCACTGTAGGTAACGATTTGGTAATGGTGCTAACTTCACTCACTTTCAATGGTTTTCTCCTTGTAACTCAAAGCAAATTTACGAAATACGAATAACATCTTATGTGCTAATACGGAAGTTTCTTGATTTTAAAAACGCCATAAAACAAATAACATTGAGTATTACCTAAAGAAAAGTAACTCTGATAAGCAAAAAAAATCTTTCCCAACTTAGGGGTAACTTGGGAAAAAGAGCCATTGATAATCCTAACCTTTGTAAAGAGCAATTCATCAATTGCAATTAGTATTCTAACAAAAACTATATTGCCATGAAGCACTCTTTACATAAAATTACTGACGAAGTAAGTCGGTACGAAAACAAAATTATGAATGAAGCGTCTGGGATTGTGGACGAAGCATTCAAAATGATTAGCTATCTGCAAGAAGTCCTTGCTTCATTAAAAGTATCTGTTATCAAAGATGGTTTTCAAAGCGAATGGGAAGAAATCAATTTTTTCAGGAACGTCAAACCGAGTATTCTCGGCAAGCTAATCTATTACAATAAGGTTTACCGAATTGAATGTGCCAGTCCTCCCGGTAACGGAAAAATATACAGAAACTATTTTTCCAGCCAAATAAAAGAACTCAAGCAGGAATTTACAGAACATATTTTTAATTCCGACTTCTACCGGTACTACAGATCTGGAAGAGACGACCGTGATCAAACTTTTTTAGATTGGGCAATGGGCTGAACAGTTTTGTTTTTGAAATTGACCTCCACTTTTCAACTTATTACGATTATAAAGTTGCACGTATAATAGCCAACGATCTACTCCTAAATTATTTGCATCTTAAAATCGAATCGATTGAGGATGCTATTTTTAAAGATGAAAAAACAACGAAAGACATCTTTTGGACAAGTAGTAAAAATGCACTTATAGAACTTATATATGCGGTGTATGCATCAAGGGCAGTTTCGCATGGAAAAATAGGAATAAGGAAACTAAGCATGATTGCTCAGGTAGTTTTTAATTTATCATTAAACGACCTCCACCATTCATTTCATCGTATGAAAACAAGGGCAGGTTCCCGTACTGTATTTTTAGATCAGCTTAAAGTATCGCTCGAAGAATATATGGACAAAGACCTTTAGATTATCTCTAAAGAATAATTAAAAGCAGTACCTGAACGGTACTGCTATTTTTTTTGCCCATATCTGCCAATTGGCAAAATTCCAATCCAAACGTCCCTAATCTCTGCAAAACTTTATTAACTAACCGTTTTATGTGTATATTAAAAATTTCAAAAAACTGCCAAACCAATTGGCAAGGCTTGGCAGACAAACTCTACCAACTTTTACAATTTTGCATAGTGAACATTTAAAAGCTGTGCAATGAAAATAATAACTATCGAAGAAGAGGCCTGGCAACAGCTCAACAGCCGTATAAATGCCATTGCCGACTATCTCAAAAAACAAGAAGACAAAAACTATGACGATCTATGGCTTAATAACCACGAGGTATGTCAATACCTGCACATTAGCCAGAAAACCTTATGACGTATGCGTACCAAAGGTGAGATAGCATATTCGAAAATCTACGGACAGTACTTCTACACCATAGGAACAATCAAAAATATGTTGAACGCCAATGCTATTCAAAGCTGTGACGAATTTGTACAGGAGCTGATGGAAAAAGGCAAAAGCTATATCAAGAAAGGTAGAAAGCTGAAATCAGACAATAATTAAAAGCGTACCAGTATGAATATCGACAAAATGGAATTTGTGGCGTGGATGGAACGTATCATGGAGCGTTTCAATATCCTTAGTGACGATATAAATGATTTGCAAAAGAAGCGTAACAGTATTGATGGGGAAGAATTATTGGATAATCAGGACCTACTCCAAATGCTAAAAATAAGCAATCGGTCCTTGCAGCGGTATCGTTCCATCGGAAAGCTGCCTTATTATACCATAAGCGGAAAACTGTATTACAAGTTGTCTGATGTGCATCAGTTTATACGGGAAAGTTTTAATCCACCGCCACCCAAAATAGACCGCCAATAAAAGACAAACACTGCCTTTGAATGCCACTTTGGGTTATGTAGTAAAGGCTTCGTTTACTTTCGGCGCTAAAACTTTAAATTTTTCATATAATGAGTGAAGAAACTACAAATAAACAGGAAACTCCCGACCAATTATCGGAAATATTATTGGTGCTTGATAAAGACAAAAAGAAAATTCAGGCAGTAAAAAGTATTAACGAAAACGGGAAAATGGAAACGGTTGATCCTACGAGGAAAAACCAGAACCAGTTTATGCGTGTGGATAAAAGCGGTGATTTCTTTTCCAAATTTTTTCTCCAATTTTTTTAGCCAGCTAAAGAACCCTACAAATTTTTCTTTCAGAGTGCCTGCACCGTTGGCTGTTGACACTGCAAATGAAATGCAGAAACAGGTAAACAATCCAACTCCTGAAGGTGAGCAACTGATGAAAAAACACGAAGTCAAAGCCGAACCACAGCAGGATCAAAAACAAGTAAATCAAAATAATATGGAAACAACACAAACAACACCGGAAACCGCCGAATACCGCTATAAGCCGGAACAGATTGATTGGGAAACAATGAACAATCTCGGATTAAACAAAGAGAAGCTCGAAAAAATGAACCTCCTTGATCCTTTATTGAAAGGCTACAAAACCAATGAGCTTGTACCCGTAAGCCTCAATCTTGGAACTGCTGTTACCCGATGGATGCCCGGTTATCCTTGCAAGCCAATGAGGACGGGCAGGTAGTGGTTGCCATTCATGGTATCCGAAAAGAGCCGAACCTGAACTTTGAGTTTTTTGGACACAAGTTCAGCGAAGAAGATAAAAACAACCTGCTTCAAACCGGAAATATGGACGTGTGGTTAATCTGACTAATCCTAAAACGGGTGAAACAATCCCGTCTATAATTAGTGTGGACAGGCTTACTAATGAATTGGTAGCATTGCGAACGGATAGAATTAAAGTCCCTGATGAAATTAAGGGCGTGAAACTTGATGATGTACAAAAACAAACTTTAGCGGAAGGCAAACCTCTTTACATTGAAGGCATGATTTCTAAAAAAGGTGCCGAGTTCAACGCCACTGTACAGTTCAATGCCGATAAGCGTTATGTCGAGTTTCTTTTCGACAGAAGCAACACCAATCAACAAGCTCAAAGCAACGACCAGAGTAATCAGCAAAGCCAATCGCAGGAAGCACCGAGAACATTCAGGGGCAAAGATCTGGATAATGAGCAATACAATAAGTTCAAAGATGGTCATACTGTTTATTTAACCGGATTGGTTGACAAGAAAGGAAAGGAATACAACGGTTATATCACGCTCAATAAGGAAACAGGCAAAACGGATTTCTCTTTCCAAAACCCGAATAAGCTAAAACAGCAGGTAAAACCTACCGAAGCCCACAAAACGCAAACTGCGGTTAATTCGGAAGGTAAAACCAATGAAGCGACAAAAAATATTAAGGAGCCTTTGAAATCAGGACAGAAAAGTCCCGACAGTAAAAAGCAGCAGGAACAACAGGAAAAACCAAAAGCCCCTGCTAAGTCAAAAGGCGTAAAAAGGTAATCACCAAAAACAGCATGATATGAAAGTAGTGATTGCAGAAAAGCCAAGCGTGGCAAGGGAAATAGCCAGCTTGTTAGGTGCTTCCGAAAAAAGGATGGCTACCTGACAGGCAATCGCTATTTTGTCACCTGGGCATTCGGACACCTAATAGGATTAGGTATGCCTGAAGACTATGGTATTACGGGATTTGACAAAGCATCTCTACCGATACTTCCAAATCCCTTTTTGCTTACTGTTCGTAAAGTAAAAAAGGACAAGGGCTACACCGCAGATCCGGGAGCAATAAAACAACTGAAAGTAATTGAACAGTTATTTAACCGTTCTGATAGCATTATTGTGGCTACCGATGCGGGACGTGAGGGCGAATTAATATTCCGCTACATTTACGAATACCTGAAATGCAATAAGCCTTTTGAACGGCTTTGGATCAGCTCTCTTACAGAAAAAGCAATCAAGCAGGGCTTTGATAATCTTAAACCCGGAAATGAGTTTAACGGGTTGTATCAGGCGGCGCAAGGAAGAAGCCGTGCCGACTGGATTGTGGGCATCAATGCTACCCAGGCACTAAGCATAGCCGCCAGTAACGGGATATATTCACTCGGAAGAGTACAAACACCTACGCTGGCTTTGATATGCAGGCGTTATTTTGAAAATAAAGACTTCAAAGTAAAGAAGTATTGGCAGATACAATTGCTGCACAACAAAGAGTTTATTGATTTTAACAGCCTGTCTAAAAACAAATGGGACGACCAAAAGCTGGCAGAAGATACCTTGAAATCTATCGAAAGAGCGACAAGCGTTAGCGTTACTTCCGTGGAAAGTAAAAGCATTACGGAGCAGCCCCCTTTATTGTTTGACCTCACAGGATTGCAGAAAGAAGCGAACAAGAAGCTAAACCTTTCAGCCGAAGAAACCCTGAATATTGCTCAAAGCCTGTATGAGAAAAAGTTTATCACGTATCCCCGAACCGGGAGCAAGTACATACCCGAAGATATGTGGGCAGAGATCCCCAATCTTGTGAGAGCCTTACAAGATAGGGAAAGCTGCAAGCAAGCCGTAACCAAAATGAAATGGGGACGGTTCAATAAACGTATTGTCAATGACCTGCGGGTTACCGATCATCATGGCTTGCTCATTACAGATAAAATACCATCCGCATTATCCGCAAAGGAAAATTCCATTTATGACATGATTGTCTTTAGGTTACTGGAAGCGCTATCCCAATCCTGCATTAAAGAAGTAACGGATATAAATTTACTGGCACTTCATTACGATTTTACTGCGAAAGGGGTTAAGATATTGGAACCAGGCTGGCGTTCTATTAAAGGCAGCTTCTCCGATGATGATACAGAACCCGTGCAGGATCTTCCCGAACTTAAAAAAGGCGATGAACTCAAAATAAAAGAAGCGGCTGTTCTGGAAAAAAGACAAAGCCGCCTGTACTCTATACTGAAGCCGGTCTTTTATCGGCTATGGAAACCGCCGGAAAGGAAATCGAGAATGAAGATGAACGAAAGGCATTACAAAACATTGGTATAGGCACTCCTGCTACAAGAGCTGCAACAATTGAAACTTTGTTTACCCGTAACTATATCCAAAGAGAAAAGAAATCTTTGGTTCCTACGGAAAAAGGATTACGGGTATATAAGCTGGTAAAGGAGAAGAAAATCGCAGATGTTGCAATGACTGCCGAGTGGGAACTTGCGTTGCAAAAGATTGAAACGGGTGAAAGCAATGCCGGGACTTTTCAGATGAACATGGAAACTTATGCTGCGACCATTACCCAGGAACTGCTACAAACATCCATTGCCCAAACTAACCTGCCCAAGCTCAGTTGCCCGAAATGTAAAAGCCATCAACTAATTATCAGGGATAAGATTGTAAAATGCCCTGATGAGGCTTGCAATTGGGTACAGTTCCGCAATGTTTGTGAGGTGCAACTCAGCATAACTGATATAGAAAGTCTTGTTACCAAGCGGAAAACTACCCTGATTAAAGGGATGAAGAGCAAAGCCGGTAAAAAATTCGATGCCTATATCGTACTGAATGAAAAAGCAGAAAGCTCATTTGAATTTGAGAAAAATAAAAGCTACAAAAAATAATGGATAATAAATCTATCATTAGCCACGATGAAATTAGGAAACTTATATACAGCATACGTAGCAAACAGGTGATGTTGGATAGCGACCTGGCCTCTTTGTATCAGGTGGAAACAAAGAACCTTAACCGTGCTGTAAAAAGGAATATTGAAAGGTTTCCTGAATCATTCTGCTTTCAATTGACCGAAGAGGAGGTAGAAAACTTGAGGTTCCAATTTGGCACCTCAAGTTTAAACCACGGCGGTAGGCGTTATTTGCCAATGGTTTTTTCAGAATCAGGGGTGGCAATGGCCTCAGCCGTTCTCCGGTCTGAAATTGCCATTAAGGTTAGCGTAGAAATATGGAAGCCTTTGTAGAGATGCGAAGAATCCTTACCAGCAATGCCTCCCTGTTTAACCTTCTGGACAAAATAGAGCTTAAACAACTGGAAGCCGACCAGAAATTTGAAGAAATATTTAAGGCGCTGGAAAGCGACAAAATTCACAGCGAAAAAGGTGTTTTTTACGATGGGCAGATTTTTGATGCTTATACGTTCGTTGCCGACATCATAAGAAATGCCGGACGTTCAATTATACTCATTGACAATTACGTTGATGATACGGTACTCACATTGCTTGGGAAACGTGGGCAGTCGGTGACTGCCACGATTTATACCAAAAATATCAGTAACCAATTACAACTTGATCTGCAACGCTACAATAGCCAGTACCCATCTATTGATATACACACATTCGCCCAGGCACACGACCGCTTTCTTATCATTGATGGAACCGAGCTGTACCATATCGGGGCATCACTCAAAGATTTGGGTAAAAAGTGGTTTGCCTTTTCAAGAATGGATATTGAGGTCGCTAAGATGTTACAATTTTTGAATGGTTTATAAATTAGTTTACTTAGCCTCCTCGTGGGGATTCTCCAATGGATGAAAAGCTGCAATCCTGCCATTTTCCAAAACATGCAAGGAATAGTGATTGCCGTTAAAGTACAGCGATTTGTCGCCGTAAATTCTGAAATCCTTTCCTTGCGATAACTTATCATTTATTTGCGGTAGAAGGTTTTCAATGGCGATTTTCAGAATACGCCTTATGTCCTTATAGGAATACTGAAACTTGGTTTTGTTTTCAAAGTGTCCTTCTATTGATAATTCATCACAATGGCGTAGATAGATATGAAGAAAACCTTCGTAATCCCAATAAATAGGTTTTGCAACATTATGATAGGCTAAAGTTTCATTGTCAAATTCAATCCTGGAAATTTCAAGAGCCTTGTAAATTTCCGGGTATTCTTCCTTGAACTTTTCTAAAGTCTTATTGGTAGAACGCTTGATTTCTTTAACGATAGCTTCAATTCGTACTGCTTTACGCTCCTTCAAAAACTCATTAAACTCCAGTATTTCTTCAGCGGAAATATCTTTGGCGTATAGTTTAGCCTCCAATTCAAAAAAACGAGATAAATAGGTTTTCTTTCCGTCTTCTGAAAATCCTTTGCTCTTTATAATATCCAAGTTCGCTGATTCAGGTTCTAAGTAAAATGATAGGCCGCAAAACTTAGCCCATTCATCATCAGTTAGCGGATATCCACTTTTAATCTTTTGTCCCAACAGCCAATGATTTGATCGGTTAACATCAAATCCTGTGGGGTCCATTTTTATTTCAATTGTGTTTGGTATTTCTTTCTTGCCGACTTGTCCAAAGGCTTTTGGGGCAGGAAGATTCGTGGCTAAAACTTCATAAATATCACCGCTAATAAATCCCTCGTTTTTTAGTAGTTCTTGCTGATCCTTTGATAAATGCTCATCTGTAGAGTCAAATTTTACAAGGCTATTTGTTCGGGGTACATTTCCGGATTTAATGACTTGCTCCAATGCTTCACGTTCTGCCTTTCCATACAATATAATACCCGAAATGTTACGGCCATATTTTTGAGCAGATTCACTGTATTTATGGAACTCAATACTGATGAACTTCCGTTCATATTGACCATACATAGCATAAATCTCTTCAACAGAGAATTGAAACCGTTTCTTTCTCTGATCCTCAATTTCCTGTTTGAATTTGTCCAGTTCGGCCTGGTATATCGAAATGGCATGTTCCAGTTGAGCAATTCTTTCTTTATCCTCAGCCGGTGTATCGGCCAATGCCTTTACATAAACATTCAACTGTTCCTCGACAATATCACTAAGTAGATAAAGTCCGGGATCATTTATTTTATGGTTTATTCCGTACATATTTTCTCAATTTATTTGTTAGTTCTTCGTATTGTTTTCTTAATTCACTTTGGAGTAATCAATTCATAAATCTTTTCACGCCTCGAAGTTGTATAGTGTTCGACTTTCGCAATAAATTCTTTTCCGTCCTCCCCATGTTCACTAATCAATAGAAATTCACCTTTGTCATCAATAACTCTCGGATCGAAAATAATATTCATTTTGAGAATATACTTTCTGAAAAAGTCGCCAAAATCATACGACTTAAAGTGAATGTTCTCCACATAAGTGCCCTCATGTATATTAAAGGAACCTACTAAGACCTCAGCGTTTTTTCTATCAAAACCCGCATAGAATTTTGCATGAAAATCACGTTTGAACAAAGCCTTCTTATCAGTGAGTTCATCTACAGTTGGATTTAAAAGCCCGTAATCTTTAAGAACATTAATGTTCACACCTGTATTAGCCGAACCTTCAAGGAAAGATGTAAGGGTCGCTTTTCTCGTTAGCAAAGTTGTTTTATGCGGAATTGTGTTTTTTAGTATCCAATTCCAAAGCTCAACACGTTGTGCTTCGCTATTCTTAAAGTCAAAACCAATAAATGGAACTGCTAAGAAAACTTTATTGTAGTAAACCTGCCATCTTATTAATAGCTTCTGAAGAATTGACAGGCAATCATCCCTATCGTAAACGCCATCTATTGTGAACTCCAAATCTGCACCTATCACATCTATCAGTATTAGTTCATGCTCTTCCTCTATAGGCAATTCCCTTTCTTTAAAGTCCTTATATAAAACTCCTTTCGTGTTAAATCCGCAAGCGCATTTATAATCTACTACAACAATGATACTGTCCGGGTTTCCAGCTCTTCCTTTGAGGTAATAGTTTAAGTATGAATTTATAGACTTGTTTATCGAGGGTAGCTTATCAGAAAGTTGAGCATACAAGATTGGTTCAAGATGTGTTTTGCATCCTGGACAGAAAAAGATATTTTCTTCAATATCGCTAAAAGTAGATTTTTCAGGTTCTCCCGTTTGAACAAATAGTAAGTTGTCGAAACTAAAATCTTCAGGGAAACTATCTAAGTCATGTTTTTTTAACGCCATCATTTTTGACTCCGGAACATCATTGTCCCATGAATCTAAAATCGTTGCTCCTGATTTCACAGAAGAATAATCGTCCGGATTCCTTTACCTTATAAGGAAACTTTGTACTGCAATTATCACACTGCAATATCCACCCTCCACTATCGTTAACACCGCCCGGTACTTTCCCAATTGACAATTGGATATTTTCTTTACACAAAGGATTCGGGCATTTTACCACTTCTGTTCTATGACTAACTTCAAACATGATTATTCTTATTTTAGCTACAATACTTTCAATGCTTCAACAAACAGCTTCTTACAATCTCATTACCTTACCTTTTAAGTGTAAAATTAACTGTCAGTCTAATATTTTGTGATCTTACAATTTCCATTTTCAATATCATCTTTTACAGTCTTGTATTTAACATCATCTTTCCGTGTCCCATTTTGATATACAACACTTATCCGTTCGTTTCTTCCAATTTTTAAGCTCATGGAACCCATTTTGGGTTTTTCCTCTTTCTTAGGTGATAAGTTGAATGCAATATTTTTTGGAATACCTTCGTGTTCATACCGAACCTGTTTATTAGGCCCTGTTTGTATCATTCTGAAAAGGTTAAATATTTCATTTGCCTTCTCATTATAAAGTATCTTTCCTGATTTAAAACAAATTCAGTTGTTCCGAATGAACCAATAACTTGATCCGTCGTAACTTCTTCTGAAGACGGATCCAGATTTTCATATTCATCAAGAATAAAACGAGTTTCAACGCCAATTAGATTATACCGATCAAGTAGCAGTTCATTTCTGATTGCAAAGTTTTCACCGAATTTCTTTTTCTGAACACTTGGATAAATTATAGCTTCAAAGTTTTGGTCTGATACTACAGGATAAAATAATTGCTCAGAAGACAATAATGCACTGAAAATAATCTCTGGGTCTGCTTCTATCTACTTCTAAGCTGTATGCGTCAACAAAGAAATCCTCGAGTAAATAATAAACTTCTTGCAGTTGATGCTGAATTTTTGGATTGACAGTCTTATCCTTCATTATAATAAGGCTATTCACTTTTGCGTTTGGTTTTAACTCATAATGTGATAGTGTAATTACGTCACCATTTTTTGGTTTTATTTCCCAATACGCACCGGCTTCGCTCGTCGCACAGTATTAGATTTTAAAAATGCCTTGCTCTTTTCCTTTTTGGTATTGAGTGCTTTTGCCAATACTTTGGCTTCTCTTTCGGTCAAAGGATGGGCGTTGACAGGATTACCGTTCTTGTCCATATCAAAATGTTCTACATAGGTGTATTTATTATTCCCTTTGGTTTGGTAAAAAACCAAAGCCGATAAAGGGTGGTAAAGCGTTCCGAAGTCTTGTGTTATATCTTTCATGTTTGTGTATCTAAAAGTTATTCAGTATGTATATCAATTCCTCAATTAAGGCAAAAACACGGTTTTCAAATTCAAGGGTATTGGTCGTAATGTCACTACCATCAAACTGTTTTACAATGGTGGGTTCTTCCATCTGTCCGTATTCCTGCAACTCGGTGTTCACGCTGTCGAAAAGTGTTTGAAACAAAATACCTTTCGCATCGGCACAAAAGGAAACATACTTTTCCATCCCTATACTATTTTCCATATCTTCTTCGTTAGCTTCTCCGTTTGGTAGGGCATTGCGGTTTATGGTGGCAGTCGGGAATTGTCCATACAGGGCAAAGGCTTGGCTTGCCAGTTTGTAA
Organism: Flavobacterium sp. J372; assembly: GCF_024699965.1. Lineage (NCBI taxonomy): Bacteria > Pseudomonadati > Bacteroidota > Flavobacteriia > Flavobacteriales > Flavobacteriaceae > Flavobacterium > Flavobacterium sp. J372. Next base: position 2,449,330 of record NZ_JAJOMZ010000004.1, on the reverse strand, counting down.
CAATCTTGGTCAAAGCTGTCTTTGATTTCAAAGGCACTTAAACGCTCTTTAAATCGGCTCAAATTCTGCCCGTTGTAAATCTTCTGCTCCATACGTTGGCCTATTTGTTCTGCTTGCCTAATCTCGTTTAAATAGGTTGGCGTGTCCTCGTTCTCATCATCGCATACAATCCACTCCGTTACCATTTCATACATCCAATACAGGTAACTGCTTTTCTGCCGATAATAAGGAACATCTGCAATGTGGTACAGGTAGGCGCACACGGACTGCAATAGCTGTACGGCTTGCTTACGGTTAGGGTTCTTGGATAGCCGGTACAACGGCACTACAGGAATATAATACAGGGTTGCACCTGTATTGTACCGTTCCTCGCTAACGAAATAAGTTTTCTTACTATCCTGTATCAAACGTATTTCTTCCCAATCACGAAACTTTTTCCTTAACTGTTCTTCTGTATCATCTAATGCCAAAGCGATATTGTAGGGATAGCCGTATTGCCTGGACTGCATGGGTTGTATGCCGTAATGTCCTGCAAGTTTGGAAAGGGACTGGTAAAAATCCCTCTCCGTTTTTTCAGATTTCTTACAAGCTTGTGCCGTTTCCGCTTCTTGCAGTTTCGGAAGGAATGAACATCTTAGAAAACCATTGATAACATGGCTATCGGTACGGCTTTCAATTTGTCTTTCCGTATCTCGTTTGCGTCCTTTGGTCTTTGCATCCAGTCTGCGAACTCGCCCAATTGTTTGTGCAAAGTCCGCTGTTTGGGTTGCTGTGGGGTTTTGATGATGCCCGATATGATATTGCGTTGCATAATTTATTTTTTTGATTTTTGGTTTAACCTTTCGTTCCCATTACGCTCTCAAATCGGTACTGTACTGTATCGTCACGGATAACAGGGGCGGATACTTTGGCAGTGGTCAGTATCGGATAAGAATTTGCATAGAAATTCATCACGGCTTCCACGCTCCATTTGGGTTCTGGGTCGGTCAGTTTAATTTGCTGTCCTTTATCGTTGAGTATAAATACCCTTTCTAATTGCGTTGCTAATAACATAATGTTCGTTTTAAGTGTTAAACAATTGGTTTACTCTGCTCCGAAAAGGCTCGGTGTTGAAAACTTCTCCGATAATTCCGTTTTGCGTTTACGGATTTCGTCCGCTTTTTCGGGGAACTCCGTTATATCGGGTACTTTCATCCACGCATCACGGAATTTGCCTTCTTTCTCCAGTTCGTCAGCCTTTGCAAGACCTTCTTTATACTTCTTGTCTTTAGTTTCCTTTTCCTTTTTCTCTTTCTCTGCTTTTTCTTTCTCCATTGCTGATTGTTTTTTAGCTTCTTCCAATTGCTTCATAAATACTTCCATATCCACCATTAAGCCCGAAGCCTTTTGTATAGGTGTGGTTATCTGCTGAAAAAATCCCTCGTCAAACTCCTGTGGTGTGGCGTTAAATGTTAATGGGGGAATGAGGTTTTTGGCGTTATCTCCGCATTGCTCGTTGTTGAGTATTACTGATACAATTAGGTTGCTTTCTGCTCCTTTGGCTATGTTTAGTTGTAAAACTCCTGTAAAGTCCAACTGTGCTATCTGATTGAAAAAATTTGCGTTCATAGTTCTGAAATTTGTAAGGCTACCACCATTAAGGCGGTAGCCTGTTGTTAGTTAATTGAGATTAAAGATTTCTGCTCCGTCTAATGCAAAGCCATTACACAATTCAAATGCTTTCTGTGACTTGAGTTGAGCAGTTCCACCCAGTACAATACTCTGTAACTTGGCTTCATCGTCTTTGTACTTTCTTACGTTCTGATAGTAACCAGTAACCGCATTATACGCTCCGAACAATGTGCCTTTGGTAGTGTCCATTTGTTGGGTGTCGCTTATCATTGCGTATGCAAAGGCATCCTCTACGGTGTTTTTGAACACGGTGGAAATTTCATCTTCTGCACCTTTTTTGAGTAGGTCAAGCGTTTCCTTATTCGGGCAAAGTGCCAATTGGATTAGCTTTTGAACTTCACGGTCTGTTACCTTTACTTTTGCCCATTTGTTGAAAATCCCCTCTAATTGGTCGCTCAATGTGTTGGCAAGTCCCATAATCTTGTGAGCGTTCTCGATACGTTGTTTTGCTCCCGAAGTGTGCTTGATACGGACTACATTGGTCATATTGCGTAATGAAGCGTTTAAAGTGTTTTGGCAAACAATACGGATTGGTGTAAATGCGGCTGTGATACTTCCGCTACCATCGTGCGAAGTGGTTAAGAAAATGTACTTTTCCGTAACATCATCGCCATTACCCACACGAATATAGTCGGGCAGTTTGGCTGTGATGAAAATGCGTTCTCCGTTGCCTAATGCTCCTGCGGTTTCGTACAGAATGCCCTCGTCACCGCCTACAATAGCATCAAAGAAATTAAAGGCTTCACGGTTTTATACAATGTGGTAATCCTTGCCGACTACTCCCAATACTTTATTGTTATCGGTGCGAATGTTAGCGTAATAATTAGGCACTTCTAATTCAGTACTGCCTATCTCTATGCCATTGGTGGTTTCCATAATGTCCGAACCTTTTGTAAACAATGGAGATTTTACGACTTCATAATCTAACCCTGCATATTTGATAGCTTCCTCGCTTGTAGGGTATTGCTCCACGATTTGTCCTAAACCGTGCCACGCTTTTTGTTGTACGCTAAAGAATGAATAACGCCCTGTTCTCTCGTTGAAATTGATATTATGTGCCATGATAAAATGATTTTAAATGTTTGAAATATTCGTTGTTAAAATGGGAGGTCGCCCTCTGACTTGTTGTTGCTTGTTCCTGTGGTAGTTTGTGCGGTTTCTGATTTCTTGCCCCCTCCGTGCAGTCTGATGTTTGAGGTATGGAAATTTAATCCTGCGTGTGCTTCTCAGTCATTACCTGTCCACGCCCTAGCACTTACCCTGCCTGTCAGCTCTACCAATGTGCCTTTGGTGAGTATCTTCGCTACGTTGGGGCTTATCCAGTATGAGCAGTCGAAGTAGGTTGTTTGCTCTATGCGTTCGCCCTGTTTGTTACGGTAGCTGTCGTTGGTCGCTATCGAAAAGTTTACTACTTGTTTGTCCTGTGACGTTGTGCGTACTTCCGCATCTCTTGTCAGTCTTCCTGTGATGTTCATGTTTTCTACTTTTTTGCGTTATGAAATTTGTTCTTATTTGATTTTTTTATATTTATTCGGTAATGAGAGGAGGTGCTGAAGTTTCGTTTCACTCTGTTACCGTTTTCAATGCTATATTTTTCCATTGCTGACATTTTTTTATTCGTCTAAAGAGCCGGAGTATGCTTTGTTTCGTTTCACGAGCATAAAAGGTTAGTGTTTAGCAGGAACAAGGTTTTGCCAAACAAATACGACCCGCATGGGTGGAGATTTTTTGGCAAACCCAAGGGGCATGACCTTGTTTCTGGGTTAAGAACACGATCATACCTTTGCTCTTAAAATGGAACAAAAGCGGCATACTGGCTCTTGAATAAAAACTATGTGGAAGCAGGTGGAAAAGGCATTAGGAAACGGTCCCGTGTAATCGGAATACAGAAATTTTCTAGATTGAATATTTGAAATATTGCTTCAGAAATAGTGGCTGTGAAAGCCATGAAGAAAAATGTGCAGTAATAAAAAAAGCCGGGGCTTTTAGCCCCGGCTCAGTTATGTTGAGAAGAATTTAAGTGAACTTAAAAATGTGTTCGTGAATAAGATTTACCTGTCCGGCACCCTGTACAGTATGGTAGGTGTTAATTATAGAAACTAGGTGATTCTTATCACGACAGACCACGTACTTTTTTGCCTGGTGATATATCGCCAGATCCTTATTGAGATAGAAAGCGATACTGTTAACTTTTTTATCGCCCGAATCGTTGCAAATAAAAGTTTCCTTATTCCCAAGAGGTAAAATGAAATTTCCGAAATCCTCTATATCAGAACTATTACTTTCAATCAGTGGCGAATCACCCAGGATAGATGTGATTTTGTCATTTGTATTAATATAACTATTCTGATGCAGCTTCAATAATTTATCAGGTGTTATTTCAGCGTTCTCATAGAATGGCAGGAACGGGAAAATAAGGCGTTTTGTCCGGCTGAAAATTTCGGAATTGAGCAGATGTTCAATTGCCTCTTTGTTTTGAGAACCATCGTCATTTATGACCTTTATCGAGATTGGCAGCTTATCGTATGTATAATGATTATCCTTTTCATCAAACAATTTATCATTGACGGGCAACCGCCATTTTAATGAAGATACCATTATCAGTAAAGACATCAGCCCTTCCTCGCTTATGTTTTCGGACTTAATAATTTCATTAAGATCACGCGAAAATTTTTCATCAAGCTCAGCGTACAACTTTTCAAGATTATCATTTAATGTATCTCCAAAATCAAGGGTATTCCTGTTCATTTCAAAGAAAACCGATTTTGGGCTTCTCTTCTCCTTTACAAAGGTTCCCTTTTCCTTATCATACAGGTACAGCATATTGTCCTCATCGGCAAATCTCTTGATAAGGAACTGTGGGATATAATGGTGTCGTTTTGAAATACCCATATTTAGCTGATATTCTGTTTTAGGCGTTCCAATTCCCTTAGATATGGGCCATACAGGTTCAGCTCGTTGAGGGCAAGCCTGAATACTATACCGTAGATGGGTGGCGGGGTGAATTTTTCAAAATTGTCGCAATCGGGATCGCCATCAGGGAATGCGTACTTCGCTTTTTGGTGTGCTGGCCTTGATGCAATCCTATTTGTCCTGATGCTTTCAAAAATTTCGTAGGTAGCCAATATCAAAACCGTAGCTTCACCGAATGTGGTTAATTTATCAACGTACCTAAACTGTTTGTCTTTAAGTATGACAGGAGGTGTAAAAAGGTTTATTAATCTGGAAAGCTCCAGGAGAAATTTCTGTTTGTACCTGATGGTATCCTCACCGGTAGCAAAAAATGGTCTGACAAAATAAAAAAAGTCTTTTTCCTTTAGTTTCTGTGCAAGATAGAATTTGTCGTAGTAATATTTCAATGCCTGGGAGATATGAATACGACCTTGGCGGGACGTTTCATCTGCAAAGGATTTTATATTGTCAAGGACTGCATTGTACTGGGGGGCTTCCAAAAAGTTGGAAAGTAAATATGCTTCCGGATCTGTCTGAAATTGCTCATAGCCACCGTCCTTTAGTTTTTCCAGTATGTCAATCAGTATTACCGGAGGATTCGATGAGTTCAGGGCAAAGTAAGCAATAAGGATTTTTTCAAATGCTGAGGGTCTTCTTATGCCATAGTATGAAAGCAGTTCTTCAAAAAAACAGTAAGGATAAAAGGGCCTTTGACTAAGCATACTGGGGTTAATGTCCGAAAGGTCATTTTCAAAAAGGTATTCATCAATTGCGGAACTCAAAAATTCGTCCATTGCTCCAAATGTCAGGTTAAAGCTATGCACGTTGACAAGACCAGTAGTATGGATGGTAATAAAATGTCTTTCCCCATTATGTATTACCCCATCCACAACTACTTCCATTGGTCTATTTGTTCTTTCTATGGATGCAATCCCGAATTTTTTAGTCGTGGTATTGTTTGTGTCCTCAACAACCTTATAGTCAATATCGTCTTCATCAAGTATGGCTGTAACATCATTCCAGTATTTTATCATATCCTCACAGCTTTCAAAAGTATTGGCATTGATTGGATAGGCATTGATCCCTTCTCTGGCTGTTAAGATGGTTGATGCACGAAACCTGTCGCAAAAGTTGAGGTTAAACTGGCGGATACCAGGTAGCGTGGCAATGTTGGTAAGGTAATGGTAATATTCATGAATGAATATAGACTGCTGCTGACCAATTTGCAGATCCGTTATGAACGTAGTCAGGTTGTTAACATCAAATCCATCCAAGCAGATGTAAAACCTGTCTGGGTAATATTTAATTTTTGTAAGGTCAATTTCTTCCATTATCTCGTTATTTTTTAAATTCTTTTAGAAGGTGGCTTATATTTACTTTCTCTACGTAAATTTAAAAAATAACGGTCGAATTTAATGTGGCTTAGGTCTTGATATCGCCAATAAAAAAGCAGGATAAGTCCTGCTTCAAATTTATACCACGAAATAATGGCTTTTAAACAAGAACATCTCCTTCCATGTCAATAAATGCGGCTTCCATACCCGCGAATTTATGTGATACTAAATCCATATCCTTACTGATTTTCTGACTTGTGATCTTGGCATAGATCTGTGTGGTAGAAATATTTTTATGGCCCATCATTTTGCTAAGGCTTTCAAGTGGCACACCTTCGGTCAGGAACATGGTAGCAAATGTGTGACGTGCAGTATGGAAAGTTACTTTCTGTTCTGTAATAATTTCCGCTTCCTCTATTAGGTTTCTTTACGTGGCTATTGCAGGTAGCATTGGAAGGAACGGGAAAAACATACTCATTACGGGTAACACCCCTGTATTTGTCAATAAGACGTTTCGGAATTTCCAATAAGCGAACGTTTGAAGCAACGTCTGATTTTTTCCTTCTGCTAATGATCCATTGGTGTCCGTCAAAGAAAGACTGTATGTTGCTCCATTTCAGCTTTTGAATATCAATATAAGAAAGCCCTGTAAAGCAACTGAAAATAAAGAGGTCTTTTAAAAGTTCGTATTTGGACTTGGACGGTTTTAGAAGCATTAACTTTTCTACATCCTCTTTTAAAAGATAGCTGCGATCAGTTTCTTCCATGCTGATTTCATAATCCTCAAAAGGGTTTTGTCGAATCAAGCCTTTTTTATCGCCAGTTCCGCCAATGCAATAACCGGCATGGTATAAACCCAAACTGTGTTATGCGTACATTCCTTATCTATGCGCAGAAAGAAATCGAACTCCGGATAAAGTCTGAGGTAAGTTCCCGAAACGCCATATCCTCCCTGTGATAGCGTTCTTTGATAAATTCGGAAAGGTGATTATAGACAGTCTTATATTTATTAAAGGTGTTTTGAGAACGCTTGCCCTTGCTGACCATTCTTTCAAAATTCTCATTCTGGTCCTTGAATACTTTAAGGATGGCATCATCCATAACACCAACTCCCAAAAATGATAGCTTTACTTTTTGTGCAGTTGCAAAGCCTTCATCTTTGAGCATATCATCGTAAATATTATTGATACGCACCCGTATATTATCCAATTTAAGATTGGTGCTCAGCGCCTGGGCACTTTTGCCCAAAACCCTTCCGTGCTTTAAATCCCAATTATTGGGGTTTATGTCCAGTTTGGTACTAAAGGATTTTGGTGTCCGTCAATAGTGATACGCCCCATAACAGGGACGTTCCCATTCTTCTTAGGTTCATTCTTTTTCAGGTAGAAAAGCAGCTTGAACGTGGATCTTTTTTCTTGTTCCATAACTCAATTGTTTAATGTTTAAAATTAACTTTCATTGAGTTACAAGGGAATATGAAAAGCGATGCAAATGACTGAAATATAGGTTTTTATATCTTCATTCGGTTGGTTGTATTCAGTAACGATTTAGTAACCTAACCTTGGCATTTTAAGCTCAAAACTTGTCGGACACCTACTTCCAAATTTTGCCTCACGTTTTATAAACCACTGTATATGAACGGTCTTAACCGTTTTGCTTATTTTTGCTTTCTCCTAATATTTTTTAGTTAAAAATTTAACACGCTGATTATCACAATAAAAAAGCCTGAAATATTAGGCTAATTTTTATCTCAATTCGGCAAATGTGTCACCCTGTTTAATATCTCCTGTGGTAAATCCTTTCTTAAACCAGTACATCCGCTGCTCAGATGTTCCGTGTGTGAAAGAATCCGGCACTACATGGCCCTGTGTCCGGTTTTGTATGGCATCATCACCAACAGCATTGGCAGCGCTCAGGGCTTCTTCAATGTCACCTTCTTCAAGTACATTGTTCATTTCTTCATTGTAATGTGCCCAAAGGCCAGCATAAAAATCTGCCTGAAGCTCTTGCGCAACGCTTAGGCGGTTGGCTCCGGCCTCACTGGTCTGTTGCTGCATTTCCCTTACTTTGGTTGATGTGCCTAAAAGTGTTTGTACGTGATGGCCTACTTCATGGGCTATAACATAAGCTATAGCAAAGTCTCCGCCTTTGGCGCCAAACCGGGTTTGAAGTTCATTAAAAAAAGCCAAATCCATATAAACCTTTTTATCAAGAGGGCAGTAGAAAGGTCCTGATGCTGAAGACGCGTTGCCACATGCTGTTTGTACACCATCAGTAAACAATACAAGCTTTGGCTTTTCATAAGTCATTCCGTTTTCACGGAAAATCTTATCCCATACATCTTCAGTGTCGGCTAGTACAGTCGCTACAAACTCACCCATCTTTTGTTCTTCAGAGGTAAGTTCCCGCGTTTCACCTGCCGGGGCCTGCTGCTGTATCTGGTTCTGGATATCGTTTATGATGGCCGAATTATCCCCACCCATAAACATGTTTATCAGTAGTACAATCACACCAATTATACCGCCGCCGGCTACTATTTTACCGCCGCTCATGCCGCGCCTGTCTTCAACGTTGCCGCTCTGCCTTCTGCCTGACCATCTCATACTTGTAAGTTTTATAGTATGAAGGTAGAAAGATTTTATATCGCAATTGCCAGTTTTAAAACCAAATTAACGGTTTCAGATAAATGTCGACAAATTGACAAATTAACGAAGCAACAAATCAACTAAAACTTATTTATCGTCTCGCGTATAGCTGTAAGCTTTTCCATCAGGCCTTCAAAGTAGTTAAGGTGGAGCATGTTGGCACCGTCGCTCTTTGCATTAGCCGGGTCAAAATGCGTTTCAATAAAAATACCGTCAACACCTACGGCAATACCCGCTTTGGCTATGGTTTCAATCATGTCCGGCCTTCCGCCTGTAACGCCTGCAGTTTGGTTGGGCTGTTGCAGTGAATGTGTTACATCAAGCACAGTAGAGCCAAATTGCTTCATTGTCGGGATTCCACGAAAATCAACAATCATATCCTGATAGCCGAACATTGTACCACGGTCAGTAATCATTACCTTATCGTTATTGCAGTCAAGTACTTTCTGCACAGCGTGCTTCATGCTTTCAGGGCTCATGAACTGGCCTTTTTCAGGTTTACGGTTTTCCCGGTTTCTGCGGCAGCCACAACGAGGTCGGTCTGTCGAACGAGAAAAGCCGGAATCTGTAATACATCAACAAACTCTGCCGCCATGGCCGCATCTTCATTGGTATGTATGTCAGTAACTGTGGGTACACCGAATTCTTTACTTACTTTTTCGAGTATGCGCAATGCCTTTTCGTCGCCAATCCCGGTAAAACTGTCTATACGCGAACGGTTTGCTTTTTTGAATGAGCCTTTAAATATATATGGTATTTTCAGCCTGTCAGTCACTGCTACGGTTGTTTCTGCTATTCGCAGTGCCATTTCTTCGCCTTCAATAGCGCATGGTCCTGCAAGGAGGAAGAAATTACCGCTGCCTGTATGTTTTATTTGTGGAATGTCTTTTAAGTTCATGTTGTGTGTTATAATTGTTGTGCAAAGATAAAAATAAAAGCCTCTTAAACAGAGGCCTTTGTTGTTACTTGATTTCACGTATACCGAAACCCTTCGGAGCCATTATTTTGCCGCGCTCATACAGGTTGATGTAAATGCGGTGCGGCTTGTTAAGGCCCGGCCAGGTTACTTCATATATATCAAGCAGGCCCGCACCCATCTCATTTTTTGGGGAAGGGAAGGGGCAGCAGGTATCAACTTTAGTGTAGGTGAGTTTTTCGCCATTTGGGCCGGATAGCGCCCCAAAATAACGCTTTACGTTTATCTCTGCGGCCTGAGCAGGCATAAAGCCGAGATTTACGGGATAATCCTGGTCATAGCCATAGTTTTTATCGCTGCTCATCTCAGTAATAACAAATGTTTTTTCTTTTGACAGTGCAGGCATAGGCGCCTTGTCATCTACATTTTTAAGGGTAGATTTTGTGCTGATGCATGAGGTGGCAATTACAAGTATGGTAAGAAGAGAAAGAAATTTTTTCATGACAGTGATTTGTATTTCAAAGGTAATAAATGTGCCGTACCTTCCAAAATAACTATTTTTGTTGAAATTTATTTCTATGTATAGCTTTTACGGAACTTGGCCATGGTATATATCGGGCTTTTTAATAGGCGCTGTGATGCTGGCGCTGATTTATTTCGGCAAGACATTCGGTATGTCTTCAAACCTTCGTACAATGTGTACGATGCTTGGTGCAGACAAAGCCGCCGACTTTTTTAAATTTGACTGGAAAGCTCAGCGCTGGAACCTTGTGGTGATACTGGGCGCTGCCATTGGAGGATGGATTGCAGTTACATATCTAAGCGATGGGAACGGCGTACAGATAAACCCGCAGACTGTTGCCGAACTTCGCCAGATGAATGTTGATGAACCCAACGGTAAGCTTTTACCAGATGCGCTTACAAGCGCTGAAGCATTGGAGTCGCCAAAAGTATTAGCGATATTGCTCATAGGCGGGCTGTTAGTTGGTTTTGGTACACGCTATGCCGGCGGATGTACATCAGGCCACGCTATTACTGGGCTGAGCAATCTTCAGCTGCCATCTCTTATTGCTGTGATAGGTTTTTTTGCGGGGGGATTATTAATGTCATGGCTGCTATTGCCTCTAATACTGAATTAATATGAAGTTTATAAAATTTTTGCTGGTAGGTATTGTATTCGGTATTGTACTTACAAAAAGTGAGGCTGTTTCTTGGTATCGCATTTACGAGATGTTCCATTTCCAGTCGTTCCATATGTATGGTATAATAGGTGTGGCGGTTATTACCGGTGTGATTGGTATACAGTTGATAAAACGAAATAATGTAAAAGACATTACAGGCCAGCCTATTGTTATTCCTGATAAGGAAAAAGCTTTCACATCTTATCTTGTAGGCGGAGCGATATTCGGTTTAGGCTGGGGGCTTGTTGGTACCTGCCCTGGCCCGATATATATTCTTATTGGTGCAGGTTTTTGGGGAATAGGTATAGTGCTTATAGGTGCATTGCTCGGAACCTTCATCTACGGATTATTTAAGAATAAACTTCCGCATTGATAAAGCTTACTCAATAAAAAAGGCGCCTAATAGGGCGCCTTTTTTGGAAACTAACTTAAACAAATTTTGATATAAAAACTATTATTAGTTGGCATATACACGTATGTAGTCAACCATAAATTCCTGAGGAAATATGCTGTCATCTACTGTCGGCCCGCCAAAATTTCCGCCGATAGCTACGTTTACAATAAAGTAAAACGGCTGGTTAAAAGGCCAAACTTCTGTAGTCTTGTTTTCCGGAGCGAAAGTGTACACGCTTTTGTCATCTACAAAAAATTCAATTTTATCTTTTGTCCAGTTTATGGCATACGTATGCCACCCTTCCTCAATAGTTGGGAAAGCCGTTTTCTTTGTATTAATGGTCTCGCCATGGCTGTCTTTGGTATGCAGTGATGTGAATACCATGTGCGGCTCTTTACCCACATATTCCAGTATGTCTATTTCACCGGCCATTGGCCATCCAACCTGCTTAATGTTGGAGCCCAGCATCCAGAATGCAGGCCATATTCCCTGACCTACAGGCAATTTTGCGCGTGCCTCAATATAGCCATACTTAAACTCTTTTTACCGGCTGTGGTAATACGGGTAGAAGTATACTTGTCGCCTTCTTTTTTGCCGTAATGATGAGCTTCCCATCTTTAAGGGTATGATTGGTAGTTGTATAAAGCTGTCGCTCATTATTGCCCCACCCGCATATGTTAGGGCAGCCGTCACCCAGCTCGTAGTTCCACACTTTTTCATTAAGGGCTTTACCGTTGAAGTTTTCTTCCCACAGCAATTTGCCTTTTTTAACCTGTGCCGTCATGGTGAGGCCACTAAGCAAAAGTATTGTTGTTATTTTTCTCATGGCCTTTGCGGTTGTTGCACTGTATATTTAAAATTGCCTTCAAGTTTTGTGGCAGAGCTTCCGCCTGCAAACACTTTGAACTCTCCCGGCTCGGCTTCCCATATTTTATTAGCCGAATAGAACTCTATTGTTTTCTTGTTGATGCTGAATGATACTGTCTTAGTTTCTCCCGGTTTTAGAGAAACCATTTCAAATCCTTTCAGTTCTTTAACAGGCCGTGTTACCGATGCCACCAGGTCGCGTATATAAAACTGCACCACCTCTTTGCCATCAAGTTTGCCGGTGTTTTTTACATCAACCGAAACAATAATATTACCTCCTTCAGCAAATGAGTTACCGCTTAGTTTAAGGTTGCTGTACTCAAAAGTGGTATAGCTTAAGCCATGTCCAAAAGGGTAGAGGGGGCTATTGTCCACATCATTATATTGCGACCAAAACACGCTTTCAGTTGGTTGCCCGTCACCAGGGCGACCTGTGTTTTTATGGTTATAGTAAATAGGCACCTGTCCTACATTTCTCGGGAAAGTCATAGGCAGCTTGCCACTTGGGTTATAGTCACCATACAAAACCTGTGCAATTGCGTGTCCGCTTTGCGTACCCAAATGCCACGCTTCAACAATTGACGGTACATTCTCTGCTGCCCATGATATTGCCAATGGCCTTCCGTTGGTAAGCACTAATACAATATTTGGGTTAACCTTATGTACAGCTTCTAATAACTCCTGCTGTACACCGGGTATGGTAAGCTCACTCCTGCTGCGGCCTTCGCCGGTATGCAGGCCGTGTTCACCTAATACCATTACCACAACATCTGCCTGTTTTGCAGCGTTGATAGCTTCGGCAAATCCGCTTTTATCAGTTACATTTACATGCGTTTTAAACCCCATAACTGTTTTGCCTGTGGCAACGTCAGCGCCTTTTGCATAAGTGAGCGTATTGCCTTTGTATTGCTGCATTCCCTCAAGAACACTTACAGCTGTGTTATCATCGGCGCCAATACGCCAGTTGCCAAGCGGACTGGTTTTGTCATTTGCAAGCGCCCCGATAAGTGCAATCTTTTGTCCCTGCTTTTTCAACGGAAGCAATTGCTTGTCGTTTTTCAACAGTACAATTGATTTTTTTGCCACATCAAGCACACCATCCAAAAACTCTTTTTTGCCAATGGTTTGCTTTTCGCGCTCTTCATTGCAATACTTGTAGGGGTCATCAAACAGGCCAAGCTCAAATTTTAGTTTGAGTATACGGCGAACTGCTTCATCAATTTTTGATTCGGCTACTTTACCTTCACGTACAAGGGCGCAAAGATGCTCTACATAACCGCTTGATTCCATATCCATATCACTGCCTGCGTTTGCCGCAAGCTCAGACGCATGTTTTAAGTCTTTAGCATAACCGTGCGCTACCATCTCACCAAGCGATCCCCAGTCAGACACTACAAAACCCTGGTAATTCCACCTGTTTTTAAGTATGTCGCGCTGTAGGTAATGGTTTCCGGTTGCAGGGATGCCTTCCAGTTCGTTGAATGAATTCATGAATGTAGCAACACCCGCCTCAGCTGCTGCCTTGAAAGGAGGGAGGATGATGTTGTGAAGCGTATTGTCACTAATATCAACCGTGTTATAATCACGCCCTGCTTCTGCAAACGAATAACCTGCAAAATGCTTGGCACAGGCAGCCAGGTGAAATTCATCATATTTCTCACCCTGAAAGCCTTTAACGCGGGCTACGGCAATTACGCTGTTGAGATATGGGTCTTCACCGGCGCCTTCCATTACGCGGCCCCAGCGTGCATCGCGAGACACATCAACCATAGGTGCAAACGTCCAGTTAAGTCCTGATGCTGCAGCTTCAGCGGCTGCAATCTCTGCCGATTTTTTTATGGCATCCATATCCCAGCTTGCGGCTTCTGCCAGAGGGATGGGGCTTACCGTTTTATAGCCGTGTATAACGTCATACCCAAAGATTATCGGTATGCCGAGCCTTGTTTGTTCAACAGCTATTTTTTGCAGCGCCCGAACGTCTTTTACACCTTTCACATTCAGCATAGAGCCTACCCAGCCTTTACGCAGGTGCTCATATTTTTTTGCAGCGTCACCATCTTTTGGTGCAGGCCCTGTAACTTCCCAAAAACCATTGTACTGGTTCATCTGGCCCACTTTTTCCTCAAGGGTCATGAGTTTGAGTACAGAATCGGCTTTACGCTCATAAAGTGATATTGCTGCAGTGCCTGAAGTGCTCCGGGATTTTGTACCCGAACAGCCAAGCAGAATCATGCCAGATATAGCGGCAATATATGTTATTAATTTAAATTTCATTATTTTATACAAATGGCAAATTAAAAAGCAGGCCGGCAGAAGCCGGCCCTTGCCTAACTGAAATTAATTATTACGTTTTATTGGTAAACCCTTACATAATCAACTTCCATAGTTGATTGTGTGAATGCAGGGTCAATGGCTCCGCCAAAGTTTCCGCCCATAGCCACATTCATGATAAGGAAGAAATCCGCATTGAATGGTGATGCCGGGTTGTTGTTGTATGAATGGTACTGTGTGCCGTCAACATAAAACTTAATGCTGTTTTGGTGCCAGATAACTGTATAAACGTGGAAACCATCGCTTACACCCGGTACAGTTGTTGAACCTGTATTGGCATTGCCTCCTGAATTACCAGGGTAATGCAGAGAACCGTGAATTACATTCTGCTGGTTGCCTACGTGTTCCATTACATCAATTTCACCACATGCAGGCCACGGATTTGTTTGATAATTTGCTCCCAGCGCCCAAAGTGCAGGCCATGTACCGCCACCAGAAGGCAGTTTTGCCTTAAACTCTATTTTGCCATAAGTAAATTGCTTTTTACCTTCAGTTTTAATACGGGCAGAAGTATACGTACCATTAGCTTCTTTTTTAGCTGTGATTTTTAGCATACCTCCCTGAACCACTACATTGCTTGCGGAGTTAGTATAAGTTTGTACCTCGTTATTGCCCCAGCCGTTTGTACCGTTGCCAAGGTCATAAACCCATTTAGAAGCGTCCGGAGCACCGTCTGTATCAAAATTATCTTCCCATACAAGGTTGGTAAAGTCTGGGTCATTACCACCGCCGTTTGGAGGGGTAGTTGTGAAGATGTGGTACCAGGCAAGTCCCGGATCATTACCCATTACAGCCCTTACAACCATCTTGGTGTTAGTAAGCTCAAGTATTTCATAAGTGTTTTGGCCGATATAATATCCCATAAATCCACCATCAGAGAATATCATTGATGTACCACGAGTACGCTCAGGCGCCACCACAGAGTTTGAAGGTGCAAGCTGCACTATTTTTTGGCCAGACACATTAAATGGCGAACACTGGTCTGATGATGAAGAGCTACCGCCAACACTGTTATATGCTGCGTTAAAGAATGTCCTGCCACCATTATCAAGAGTATATTTTAGTGTATTGCCGTCTTTTGTAAACGTTAAAACATTTTCATACAGGCAGTTACTATCTGGTGAGCCTGCTTTTTCAAATGGTGCTGCAGCATACCATACCGGAAGATAATTTTGGGTTGCGTCTGAATTATTCGGGCCAACGCCAAGGTGACCCGGCAGGGCAGCAGCCCAATACCATACTTTTGAACCACCGCCGGTCAGCATCTGTACGGCTTCATCATCAGAGAAGTTGCTCAGCACAGTCACTTCGATAGTTTTGGTTGTTGAAACCCCGCCACGGCCGTAAGCAATAGCAGTAATCGTATATGTGTTTACACCATTTGTTGTAAACTGTTTTTGTGCAGTACCGGTAGGTGAGGCAATGCTTGACATATCACTAAAGGTAAATTTGTAGCTGATAGCATTGTCGGCTTTTGCAACCAGGTTTACCTGCCCCGAACCATCACCATAAGGATTTGCGCTATCTTCACCTACAATTTCGGCAGTAAGCGTCATATTTGATGGCGCGGCAAGGCTGCCGAAGGTTTTGTCATCATCCTGGCAGCTGCTCACCAATACAAGCAGCAACAGGAATTTTGCTAAATTTTTTAAACTGTTTTTCATAGCGTTTAATTTGTTAATTGAATGTCGTCAAAATAATAAGTTGCACCATTACCTGTAGCGCCAAAATCACAGAACAATACAACCATACCATAATTGTTTGAATTTACAATACCGGCAAAGTCAAATGTTATCTCTTCCCATGCATTAGCTACCGTTGTAGTTGTCTGGCGTTCAATATTAATTGCAGAATTTCCAATATTTTCGAATTTTAGCAGTATTGTTTTACCAGCTGCCGGAGACCAGATTTTCATCTTCACTTTCTGTTGGGCAGAAAAATCTATTGGTCCTGCCATAGGCATTGCAATACCAGCCCACATTTCTGCACCATTATTTTTCACCAATTGCCCTACAGTTGCACTAGGGTTGCCTGTCCCCTGATGTGGGTTGGCTACTTTACTGCCAACCGCACCACCAAAATTATTGAAAATATAGTTTAGGGAGTTGTTCTCAAAAGTAAGCGGAAAGCCTACGCCTGCATCACCAGCAAAAAGCGTAATGTCGTCAAAGTAATATGATTCGCCGCCGCCCCAGTTACCAAAGTTGAAAAACAGGATGATTTTGTGGTAGCTATTGCCGGTGTTAACGCCTGTAAAGTTATAAGTAAGGTATTGCCAGCCGGCGGTTGTAGTAGTTTGTGTAACTTCATGATTTATGTTACCGTCAGTGAGGTTTTCAACTTTAAGCAATACAGGTATTCCTGCTGCCGGGGCCCATACTTTTACCCTGAAGTATTTAAGTGTGGCGAAATCTATCGGTGCATCTAGTGTAAGTCCTGAACCTGCCCATGTTTCTGCACCGGCTGTTTTTATTACACGTCCAACCTTAGTGCTTGTGTTAATACCACCAACAGCAGGATTATCAACTACACTTGCTACTGAGCCCCCAAAGTCGAAGAAAGCGTAGTTTAGCGTTGTGCTTTCAAAATCAATTGGCAGTAACAGCGGGTTTGTCACGGTTACGGTTTCGGTCACAGTTGTTGATGCTGCGCCACCGCTATATGCTGTTACGGTAATAGTGTATGTACCGGGAGCGGCATAATTATGTGTTACCGTTTGCCCTTCATTAAACTCTACAGGCACAGCTGCAGGGTCATCACCATACAAAACTGTAAAATAAGCTTCATAGTCTGCTGTTGCAGAAACATTAATGCCAAGTGAATTACCTGTAACGCCTGTAACTGCAACCTGAACATTTTCAGGCTGTACAAAAGATACTGTAAGCTCATGGTTATATTCAGCCGTCTTGCCATTTACGTTTGTACCGATGATTTTTACATTATAAACCCCTTCAGCATATGTATGGGTTACAGCATTACCCGGTAAAACCATTGCAGGTTCTGCGGTACCGTCACCAAAATACACATCAAACTTTGTAACGCTTTCACCACCAGGCAGAATCCTTACAAGCCCAGTGTTATCCTGCGTTATTGTAAACAGCGCTGTAATATTTGAAGGCGCTGATGCATTCTCAAGATCGCTCAGGCTGTTATCATCATCTGAACAGCCAAAGAAGGTGGCTGCCAGAACAAAAGCAATTAAAAATTTTATATTCTTCATAATTCAATTTTATTAATTATATAAAGGATTTTGCCCCCAGTTTCCGGCCGAGAATTGTATTTCTTCATTCGGTATCGGGAATACATCATGTTTGCCTGCCACAAAACCGGGAATAGTACCCTGCGCCCTGTTTGTGCGTACAAGGTCAAAGAATCTGTGGCCTTCACCAAACAGTTCTTTCCTTCGCTCTTCAAGGATGATGTCTAATAAATCTGTGCCTGTAGCCAGCAATTCATTTTGGCTTGCATTACCCCATGCTCTTTCACGCACCTGGTTTAAATAGCTGCGTGCTGCAGCATCAGAGCCCGTCCTGTTTAATGCTTCGGCTGCCATAAGCAATACATCTGCATAACGTATAGCGCGATAGTTGTTAGGGTTTGTAAGGTTAAGGTCGCCTGCTGCATTACCACTTCTTGTACGAGGCACATATTTACGGTTAAAAATACCGGTGTCATTATAGCCCGGGCTGTATGTTGCGCCATTTGCAGGGCCGAAAGTTTCAAAATCAAGTAAAGTAAGGTTACGGCGGGCTGGTGCATCACTTGCAAAAAGCATCCTTGCGGCCGGTGTAGGTACGTTAAAGCTAAAGCCGGAAGTAAACTGCGGGCCTGCATAATTACGCGGGCCGCTAAATCCTACAGCCACGTTACCTTCAGAACACTGAAGGCAGCCGAATCCTGCTCCTTCAACATCTGTATATTGTACTTCGAATAAAGATTCAACACCATTTTCACCAGACTCTTCAAACATTGAGGCATATGCCGCGCCTTGTGTCAGCGTTTTACCGCTTGTGTTTATAACGGTTTGAAGCATATTTGCAGCTAATTCGTATTTGGCAGCATCTGTTGCGCCCCAGTAAAGGTAAAGTTTACCCAGTAACGCCTGTGCAGCAGCTTTGCTTACACGCCCAACCTGCGGCGGGGTAGGGTTAAGGTCTTCAATAGCAAGCAGCAAATCCTGCTCAATAGCCTGATATACCTCTACCTTGCTTGAACGTGGTATAGTTCTTTCATCACCTAATTTAAAACGTGCATCACCTTTTAAAGGAATACCGCCAAACCATTTTACAAGTTCAAAATGGTAATAAGCCCTTAAAAATCTTGTCTCAGCAATAATCTGGTCTTTTCCGTCAAAATCTGTTTTGTCTTTAAATTCCATTATGTAGCTGGTTCTGTACACACCGGCAAACATCCAGTTC
This sequence comes from Flavobacterium sp. J372, assembly GCF_024699965.1. Taxonomy (NCBI): domain Bacteria; kingdom Pseudomonadati; phylum Bacteroidota; class Flavobacteriia; order Flavobacteriales; family Flavobacteriaceae; genus Flavobacterium; species Flavobacterium sp. J372. Next base: position 2,430,621 of record NZ_JAJOMZ010000004.1, on the reverse strand, counting down.
CATATATCACGAAGATTGCTGTTAATAGGGGTATGGGTCATGTTATCAACCTGCTGCCATCCTATAACGTCTGTAGCGCTTTCTCCGCCCGCATATGTATTATCTGAAGCAATTTCGCCTAAAATAACGTTTGCATACGTTGATTGCAGTATATCGTATGCCCCTACAAGCGCTTTATAATAATCTTCTTCACTATTGAAAAAATTTTCTGAACCTATAAACCCATCAGGAGTTGTAGGAAGGTACTCGTCTGTACATGAAATGCTTACAGTGGTAAGTATACTTAAAGCCATAATGGCTGTAATAATTTTTCTTTTCATTTTCTTAGAAATTTAAGTTTAAGCCAACAAGATATGTTCTTGGTACAGGGTAAAATCCGTAATCAATACCTGATGAAAGAGGATCGCCACTTGAAGCGCCGGGATCATAACCCATATATTTTGTAAAAGTGTACAGGTTATTTGCACCTACATAAATCCTTACTTTATCAAGCCACGCCTTTTTTGTAAATTCAGGATTAATTGTATAGCCAAGCTGCACATTCTGAATCCTGAAGTACGAAGCGTCTTCAACAAAATAGCTTGAGAAAACATTGTTACCGGTTGCACCTGTTGTTACACGCGGAACACTATTACTTGTGCCCGGGCCTGTCCAACGGTCTAGTGTATAGTTCATGCGCTGTACGTCAGTCGATGTCCTTTCATAATTGCGTACCATGTCATTTCCTATTGAAGCAAACCCATAGGCTACAAAATCAAAGCCTTTATAGTTCAGCGCAATATTGATACCCATCGTAGCGTCAGGAATAGGGTCACCAATGTTTGTCTTGTCATTCGCGTTGATAACACCGTCTCCATTAGTGTCTTTATAACGTATATCACCCGGTTGTGCTTCAACACCGCCAACAGCAAATTGAGACGGATGTGCAGCAACTTCTTCTGGTGTCTGGAATATACCATCCATTTGGTATCCGTAGAAATAGCCCAGTGGCTGGCCTACTTCCATACGTGTAATAGCTGGCTGCCCTACGCCGAATGCACCCCCCTGTAGTATGTTATTATCTTTAATATAAGTAACCTCATTATTAATGAAAGACACATTGTAATTTACCGTGTAACCAAAGTCACCCGCCTTACCCTTATAATTTAGTCCCAGATCAAACCCTTTATTTACAACATCTCCGGCATTAAGTGTAGGATAGCCTGCACCAGGGCCAGCAATGCCGGTTAAAGCTGTTACCGGAATTCCTGGAATCAGCAAGTCAGCCCTTTTATCATAAAAGTAGTCTGCGGTTATTTCCAGTTTATCATTAAACATTCTCAAATCAAGGCCGGCATCAAATTTTCTTGCTGCTTCCCAGCGTACATCATATGTTGGCAATATGCCAGGTGCTACACCATTTACCAGTTGGCCGTCAAAAACATATGTTCCTTCGCCGCTTAGCCTTGATTGATACAGATAAGAACCGATAAGGTCATTACCCATCAAACCGTAGCTTGCACGAAGTTTAGCAAACGTAAGCACTTTATTTTCAGGGAAGAATGATTCGTCCGTAATAATCCATCCGCCGGTAACTGACGGGAACCATGCTGAACGGTAATTTGAACCAAACCTGTTTGAGTTATCGCGGCGTATCATGCCGGAAAGGAGATAGCGCCCCTTAAAGTCGTATTGAAGCCTTGCAAAGTATGATGTCCTCCTGTCGTCATATATATAAGAACCCACATTTTTATTAGGTGCAGTGCCTGTAGTAAGCTCTACATAGGCAAAATCCCATGAGTTATTAGGCACGTCAAATCCTGTAGCATATAATCCGGTGCCCCATGTCTTGAATATAGTTGTACCAAGAGTTACAGCAAAATTATGTGTTTCAGCAAAAGACTTTTTGTAGTTGAAATAAGCATCAAAAGTAAAGTCGTTATTGTTAAATGCATTCTGGTTTACTGTACTCCTTACATTATCAAAGACTTTTCCGCCGTAAGATATTTGTTTGTTGAAAATCCTTTCATCAGCATCCTGGGTGTTATAACCAAACCTTGAAGTAAAGGTAAGGTTGTCTACAATATCCCAGTCAAGGCCAATGTTGCCAAAGAACCTACGCAGTTTGTACTCCTGAAACGTATTGGCAATTTGTGCCAATGGATTGATTATTTCATTACCCAACGTACCGCCCGGGTTGCCAGGAGATGACGATATAGGCAGTTGTGTAAAATCACCCGTTGATGTGTATGGTGAATATATTGATGGAGTATTGATAGCATTAAACAGTACTGAACCAAGGGTGTTTTCATTAAACGAATTCCTGTTTAACCATGTATAAATAACATTAGAGTTAAGCTTGAATTTTTCGGTAACATCAACATTCATGGCTGCTCTGATGTTATTTCGCTCGAAATGAGACTTATCTGCATTACCAACTATACCGTCCTGTTCAAAGTGCTGCCCGCTAATCATATATGTGGTCTTATCACTTCCACCCTGAACACTAAAGTCATGTTGAATTATAGGAGCACCTTTCCTGAAAACCTGATCTTGCCAGTCAGTGCCTTCGCCAAGATTTGATACATCAGGGAAAGGCACTGCCTGTCCGCCGTTAGCATAGCGCTCGTTTAGAAGCAGGGCATACTCAGTAGCATTCAGCAAAGGGAGTTTTCTTGAAGTTTCCTGAAATCCGAAGTAATTGTTATAAGAGAATACCGGTTTCATGTTCTTTCTGCCTTTTTTGGTAGTAACAAGTATAACGCCATTAGCACCTGCTGTACCATATATAGCGGCCTGGGCATCTTTAAGCACTGTTATACTTTCTATATCATTAAAGTTCAGGTCGCTGAAAGACATGCCGCTAATAATACCATCAATTAATACAAGCGGTTCAGCGTTACCGTTAGTAGCAATACCACGGATTCTTACATTCAATCCTGCACCTGGCGCACCAGATTGTGTTGTAACATTTACGCCCGGCACTGTGCCCTGCAATGCCTGCTCAATTTTTATTGGGCGAAGATTTTCAATTACTTCAGCATTAACAACACTTACTGCACCAGTTACCTCGCGGCGGCGCTGTGTACCGTAACCAATAACAACAACTTCGTCAAGAGTGCGTGTGTCTTCGCTTAAAGTTACAGTTAATGTACGGCTTTCATTTACGGCTTGCTCAAATGGTTGAAAGCCTATTGATGAAAAAACAAGAACAGAACCCGAAGGGACACTTATTGCAAAGTTTCCGTCAATATCTGTAACGGTGCCTAATTGAGAATTTTTTACTGCGACAGTTACCCCGGGTATAGGCATACCGGTTGCCGCCTCATTTACCGTACCCTTCACCTCAATATTTTGCGCAAAGCAAAACGAGCTGAAGAGGATAAATGCAATCAAAAATAATTTTGGCTTCATATAAATTGGTTTTTGTGAATATCTAAAAGTAGCGTACTAATAATTTGATAATTTAAAATTAACCTGTACAAAAAATATACATTTGAAATATACATCAGTTAATTTAAGAAAACGTTAGTAAATACTACTTAAAGAGTAGAATGCGACGGGTTATTGAAGTACTAGATAGGCTTTACGAAAACCTTGTAAATAGCGGATTGTTGAGGTGTTGTATAGGTAATTTATCCCGATGTTGTGGCTGATTAAACAGACAGTATATACTCAACAAGGCCTAATTCGTGAGGTAAATCCATTTTTTTGCGCAAACGATATCGCTTTATCTCAACACTGCGAACCGAAATATTAAGCAACGGGGCTATTTCTTTTGATGAAAGATTGAGGCGAAGATATGCGCAAAGGCGAAGATCGTTTGGAGTCAGCAGTGGGTGGGCTGCTTTCATCTTTTTCAGGAAATCTTTATCTGCATTATTAAAGGCTTCCTTAAACATATCCCAGGTATCATCTTCATTAATATTTTTATTAATAGTAGCGATGACTGATTTAACATTTCTTTCACCAGAATTTTCTGAATTCTTTTTAAGGTCGTCTTTTATGGCAGAAAGCAGTTCATTTTTCTTGATAAGGTTCATGGTTGATACAGCCAGCTCACGATTTTTATTTTCAAATTCCTGCTGAAGCTGCTCATTCTTAATTTTCATGAGCTGCTGTTCATTTTCCAGCTCTTTTATTTCAAGTAAGCGGTTATTTTCTTCGATCAATTTTTCACGCTGCCTGTTGTAGTAATTTTTATAAGCACGGTTAATAAAGTATGCTGCAATAACCGCAATGACCAAGTAAATAGCTATGGCGACATTAGTTCGATACCAGGGTTTCAGTACTGTAAATGTGTATGTTGCAGGTTTGGATACATTGCTTCCGGTTTTAGCCCTGACTTTAAATATATAAGAGCCCGAAGGTAAGTTTTTAAAATTCACAAATGCCCGTGCGTTCCATTCACTCCACTCGTCCTGCATACCTTCAAGAAGATATTGAAATTGTGCATTTACATATTTATCATATTCAGGAACGGTAAAATAAAAAGTCAGGTTATTTTCGGCATACGGAAATTCTGAATCGCCCTGCATCATTGCTTTTTGAGCCGGTTTGTTCATTTTGTTTGCCGCAACACCTGTAATGCTTATATCATAGTTGTTAAATAAGAGATTAGATGTATTTATAGTATAATAACCATCGGTTGTACCTACAAGGTAATTGCTTGGGCTTAGCTGTGTTATGTTTTCAAACCCCAGCATCGAGTTGGTAAGTGATGAAGGTATGGGTATTACATTGTGTTTTAATGCCGTGTTGAGTTTACCTGACGAAAAATAATTGATATAATTCTTAGTAAAAAACCACAACCTGTTTGATTTATCTGCGGTGAGCTTACCCGAAGTGTAGGTGTCTTGTTGTAATATCTTTGTAAGGGCATTGTCTTTTGTAAACTGCTTTGACTTGCTATTTAATCTGAAAAAGCCGTCTTTTGAAGCATAATAAATGGTGTTGTTGAATTTTGCCAGACTGGAATTTTTTCCTTTTGCAGGGTGTTTATATGCTTCAAAAGCAATAGCTTGTGTAAAACCAGCATCGGCCGTAATCCTGAAAACACCTTTATACTCATGGCTTATATAAATATCATTGTCGGCAGTTTCAAAGTAGCGGCTTGAGTAATCAAAGCCTTTTATCCAGTTACGGAATTTCCATCCGGCAGCAGTTCTCTCTAATACTGAAATGCCGTGATAATTACCCTGTAACAGTAGCTGCGGGTTTGTTGGGTGCGGCTCAAATTTCCATGTGCCTGATGCTGTAAAGATATGGCTTGCACTACCATTAGATATTATATAAGTGCCGGAGTCATGCCCGCATAGCAATATGCCGTTGTAAGCATATAATGACCATACCTGGCCTTTTGTGCCGGGTATAAACTTCAGGTCGGCGCTGCTGCCATAAGGCTTATAAAAAAGGCCCTGGTTGGTGCCGATATATAAATTGCCTTGATGTAATATTGAGGCGTAAACGGTGCCTAAGAAACCGGTATCATCTACAAAGCTCCGCAGTCCGCTTTTAAGGTTGATGCAGTTGATGCCGTTATCAAGGCCTATCCATAAATTTTTGTCGGCATCTTCAAAAACCGAAAGCGCTGTGTTATTGCTAAGCCCCCTGTTTTGCGTAATATGGTAGCGGGTGCTGCCTTCCGGAGAAACGATGAATATACCATTGCTTACTGTGCCCAGCGCTAGGCTGCCGTCACTAAGCATACGGCTGCTGTAAATACTGCTCGATGAGAGTTCGGCATCGGCAGCTGTCTGCCATTTGTTTATTGCACCATCCCTTAAAGTAAAAAGCCCGTTAAACTGCGTTTGCAAAAGGTATGCATCGTCTTTGTGAAAAATGTTTACAATTTTGTTGGCCAGCAACACCGGGTCTTTACTAATTGGTTTGCTTCTGCCGTTTTCAATTTCAAAAAGGCCGGTGCCAAAGGTTTGGTAAAAAACAGTATTATTTACTGTAAATACTTTATTAACACCTGTTTCGGGCTTTATTATATTGAATTTACCGCTTTTTGTATCGTATATAAAGATCTGGTTCAGCGACTGGAAGATTATCCACTGGTCATGGCCTGCAATATTCCAGAATTGCTCATCATCAAGAATCTTATTTTTTATTTTATGGCTTAAAGAATGATACTTCAGGCTTCCGTTTGCGCTTCGCTGCCAGTAACCAAATTCCATGTAGCAGCCTGTGTATATCCTGTCGCCAATTACATTCACCGAGCGTATGATGGTTTCGTTAGGCGAGGGGTAAAGCGTCCATGCTGTACCGTTAAACTCCAGCAACCCCTCGTTATTCGCAAAATACATAAACTTGCGGCTGTCCTGGCTTATCATCCAGTTCTGGTTGCCTGCGCCATAGGCATCAGTACTGTATTTTACAATAGGTGGTAGCTCCTGTGCATTCAGGATTAATGACAAGAAAAGCAGGGAGAGTAAATAACTGCGCAAAATATTTTTTGAAGGCTAATATACAAATTGCATATATCTTAACAGACAATTAAGATATTGTAAAATGTGTTTTTATCCTTTTTGCAGTTTATAACTGATTCTTATACAAAATCAATAAAAAAGGCTTCGTCATGAAGCCTTGCATTTTATAAAATTTACGTGATTAAACTATCTCCGCACTAAGCCCTGCTTCAAGCAATTGGGTGCATTGCGGCTTCAGCTCGCTTATCTCACCGGTCTTTACGGTGCATTTACCGTTGTAATGTACTATGAGCGAACACTGCTCGGCCTGCTCAGCAGTATGCCGGCATACGCGCATTAATGTTTCAATCACATGGTCAAAAGTATTTACCTCATCGTTGTACAATACTATCTCATTATTAAAAGATGTTTGCTCATCAAGCAGCACTTCTTCTAAAACCTTCTCTTTTGTACTCATCTTAAAACTAATTATTTAGGCTAATTTATTATATTTCAAAGAAACCCAATTGTTCTTTTGGTGCTTTTTTACAAACTCAAGGCCGTTGGCAGAACACGCTTCATCAATATACGGCATGTCTTCTTCATAAAAGCCGCTCAATAATAAAAGCCCCCCTTTATTCAGGCAATCTGCGTACTGCTTCATATCCTGAAGCAAAATATTCCTGTTGATATTTGCAATAATCAGGTCGTAGCTTTTACCTTGAAGCAGTGCCGCATCACCCTCATAAACGCTTATATGGCTGCAATTATTACGCTCTGCATTTTCAACAGAGTTAAGGTAGCACCAGTTGTCAATATCTATGGCATCAATAGGCTTGGCGCCTTTCATTTCGGCAAGTATGGCGAGTATCGCAGTACCGCAGCCCATGTCAAGTGTTTTCATACCGGTAACATCAGTTTCAAGCAGGTGCTGTATCATCATAAACGTAGTTTCATGATGGCCTGTGCCAAAGCTCATTTTAGGCTCAATCACAATATCATACTTCACATCTTTCTTTTCATGGAATGGTGCCCGCACATAGCACTCATCATTTACTGCAATCGGCTCAAAATTCTTTTCCCATTCTTCATTCCAGTTTACCTGCTCAATATCTTCATGAGTATATTGAACTTTAAACTCATCCGATTTCAGGATAAAAACATCCTTAAGAATATCCTCATTCCAAAATTCTTTTTGAATATAAGCTGACAGGCCGTTCTCTGTTTCCTCAAAACTTTCAAAAGGAAGTTCGCCCAGTTCGGCAAGCAAAATTTCAGCTCCGGGGTCTTTTGGTATTATTGTAAAATGATATCCTATATATACAGGCATAACTTTAAATTTTCTAAATGGTAATAATATGATAACATTGGCATGGAAAATTTAATATTAAGTTTGCGAAAAATTAACGCTTATGGCTGTTTTTGCAGGATTACTAAAATTTTCCAGATTCCCGGCGCAAAATTACAGCATCATAAATTAAAAGTAACAACTAATGAAGAAAATTTTGCTGCTGTTAATGATGCTCATAAGCATTTCTGTCTGGTCTCAGATTGATATAAAACGTACAACTACCGATAATGACCTTAAACTTTCGGCGCTGCCTTACTACAACTATGGTAAAGGATTAGGCTTAACCTCACCTGACAGCCTTTTCCAGCTCAATATACGATTCCGGATGCAAAACAGGGTAACCTACCTGCAGGAAGAAGATGAAGAAGCTGCAATAGACGGACAGATTCGACGCCTTCGCCTGAGGTTTGACGGGTATGTGGGTAACCCGAAATTCTTATATGCACTGCAATTATCTTTTGCACCAGGAGATGTTGGCGAAGTGCGTGAAGGCGAAAACATAAATATAATAAGGGATGCGATGATTTTTTACCGCCCAAACCGCCATTGGAACATTGGCTTCGGGCAGACAAAGCTTCCGGGCAACAGGCAGAGGGTAAATTCTTCAGGGGGTTTGCAGCTTACAGACAGGACAATAAACAACGCGCGTTTTACTATTGACCGTGATTTTGGTTTTCAGGTACATAATCTTAATGAGTTTAAAGATAAGTTTAGCTATAACTTTAAAGGCGCTATATCTATGGGAGAAGGCCGTAATAGTACTGACGAGCCTGATAACGGGCTGGCGTATACCGGTAAGGCAGAACTCTTTCCATTTGGGGCGTTTACCAAAGACGGCACCTATTTTGAAGGAGACCTTATGCGGGAGCAGGCACCAAAGCTTATGATATCCGGGGCCTACCAGTACAACAATAAGGCACGCCGCACGCAAGGCCAACTGGGCAATGACTTGTTTGAAAAGCGCGACATGCGCTCAATACTTGCTGATGCTATGTTTAAATATGACGGCTGGGCTTTTATGGCAGCTTATATGCAGCGTATTGCCAAAAATCCGGTGACGTATAATCCTGATGACATAACCGATAGAGAATATGTTTTTACCGGCCACGGGTTTGATTACCAGGCGAGCTATTTGTTTCCTTCAAATTATGAAGTTATAGGCAGGTTCTCAACACAGGATGTTCACCGTGACATACAGGCTTTTGCTCCTGATGCAAAACAATTCAGCCTCGGGGTTACCAAATATATATGGGAGCATGCCTTTAAAGCCCAAATGGAATTGACACTTGACGACCTTGACTATTTTGACGGGACATCAAAGCAAAACTGGTATGTGCGTTTCCAGATAGAGATGGGTATATAAGTGTGAAATTCCAAATCACAAATCACAAACTCCGAAAGCTCTGTGAGTCTCTGTGTCTTCTTTGTGAACCTCTGTGTAATAGGTTTCTGGAAGAATCTCAACACTCAATACTAATATCTCAATACTAAAATCTTTATCTTTGCTTCAACATAAAGGCTTAATGCAATGCTGACTTCAGAACAAACAATGATTGGTACAGAACTGGAACAATATTTTCTTCCTTTCCGAAAAAATATTATTGGTATAGGGCAGGAGTTTCCATCGCCGTTCGGCATGCAGCGCATGGTTTATACTGACTGGACTGCCAGTGGAAGGCTTTACCGCCCAATTGAAGAGAAGATCATAAATGAATTCGGCCCTTATGTTGCCAACACCCATACCGAAACCACGGTAAGCGGTACGGCAATGACTAACGCTTACCATGAGGCCAGGCACATTATAAAGCACCACGTAAATGCCGGCCCTGATGATGTATTGATTACATATGGTACAGGCATGACAGGAGTCATCAATAAATTTCAGCGTATACTTGGGCTAAAAGTGCCTGAACAGTTAAGGGGCTATACCAATATTCCTGACGAGGCAAGGCCGGTAGTGTTTGTGTCGCACATGGAGCACCACAGCAACCAGACATCATGGCTCGAAACTATTGCCAGAGTAGAAATCATACCGGCATGCCCTGAAGGTTTGCTGTGCCTTGACAGTTTTGCAGCGTTGCTTGCAAAGTATAAAGATCATCCGCTTAAGATTGCTTCTATAACAGCATGCAGCAATGTAACCGGTATAAAAACGCCATACTATGAAGTTGCAAAACTGATGCACCGGAACAATGGCCTTTGCTTTGTAGATTTTGCCTGCTCTGCGCCATATGTACACATAGATATGCATCCGGCCGACAGTGAGGCGTGGCTCGATGCCATCTTCTTTTCACCGCACAAATTTCTTGGCGGCCCCGGTACAAGCGGTGTGCTTATCTTCAATAAAAAACTTTATAGTAATACGGTACCCGACCATCCCGGAGGAGGCACTGTAAAATGGACAAACCCATGGGGCGGCCATAAATACTTTGACGATATTGAAGAGCGCGAAGATGGCGGTACTCCGGGCTTTTTGCAAGTCATAAAAACTGCACTGGCCATAAAGCTGAAAGAGCAGATGGGCGTGGAGAAAATACTTCAGCGGGAAAAGGAACTCATTGACTATGCTTTTGCCCAACTTGAGCAGGTTGCTAATCTTACACTCCTGGCACCCCAGCACAAAAACAGGCTAGGCGTAATTTCATTTTACATTGACGGCCTGCATTTTAACCTTGGCGTAAAGCTGCTTAATGACCGTTTTGGTATACAAACACGCGGCGGGTGCAGCTGTGCCGGTACTTACGGGCACTACTTGCTGCACGTAGATGAGGAGCAGTCCAATTACCTTACCGAGAAAATAAGCTGCGGTGACCTGAAAGAAAAACCGGGATGGATACGTATGTCAATTCACCCGACCACAACAAATGCCGAGATACAATATGTTTGTAAAAGCATAAAACAATTGGCTGAAAACCACCCTGATTGGGCAAAGGATTACCAGTATAACCCGGCGAGTAATGAGTTTGTGCATAATGCAGCGCGCCCGGTTGAGGATAGTATGGTTAAGCAGTGGTTCCGTTTGTAGCAGGCGGGTCGTTGCGGCGATGTTTAAAGCGCTTGTGTGTCCATAAATAGTATTCCGGCACTTCGCGTATCTGTTCTTCCAGAAGCCTCAGGAAACGGTCTGTAATTTCGTATAGCGGTGTGTCTTTCGGTGTACCTTCAAACGGAATAAACTCAGCGCTGTAATAGCCGCGTCTTGCTTTTTTTCCTTTCACGAACATTACATTCATATCCAGCTTTTTTGCGAGCATTTCAGCCCCGGCGTGTACCGGTACTTCCATCCCGAAAAATTGGCCCCAATAGGGCACACGGTGTATTTTGGGAGACTGGTCGCTGATGAAGCCATAGTACCCAAGAATACCCTTTCGCTGATTGTCTTTCATTACCGGTATGGTCTCTTTAGTATCAATAAGCTCAGCGTCAAACTTTCCGCGGATATCTCTTACCAGTTTATCAAAGTATTTATTATTGATTCTTTTATAAATGCCAAAACCCTTGTGCGTAGTCAGGAAACGGTTCATAACCAACAGCCATTCATAGCTCCCGTAATGCGCGCAGATGAGTACCACACTCTTGCCTTTTTTCTCAAACTCTGTTACAAGTTCCATATTTTCCAGCTTAAAGCGTTTGTTTATCTCCCTATCACTTATGGTCATGGTCTTTATCATTTCCACAAACGTGTCACAGAAGTGATGGTAAAACTTTTTCTCGATTTTCAGGCGATCGCGGCCAGACAGGTGCGGTAGTGTTAGCTTGAGGTTAAGCCGAACGGTGCTTTTCCTATAACCAATGATATAGTATACTAAAACATAAGCCAGGTCAGAAAAAAAATACAGTACCCTGAAAGGCAGTATCGAGATGAAAAGCAGGATGGGGTAAATAATGATAAACGCCAGGTAGTGCATTAACTATTTTTTACAAATATACTTTATAATTGCAAACAAACTATTTTTTAGGATATGGCGGGTTATGCCTAAATTTACACATCAAAATTGAGTAATGGATAATAACATAGTAATGTTTCTCATTATTGGCGCCAATGCGCTGGTAAGCTACAAAGGTTTTAATGACATTTCGTTTTTCAGGAAATATGAATTTCACATAGGAAGTATAAGGGCAGGTGAGCAGTACCGCATGTTTACATCGGCTTTTCTGCATGCAGATGTGATGCATTTGGTATTTAATATGCTTACGCTGTATTTTTTCGCGCCTGTGGTAATCGTTTACATGGGTATGCTCCCATTCGTGCTTATCTATCTGGCAAGCCTTTTCTGCGGAAGCCTCCTGACATTGTACTTCCATAAAAATGATTATAATTACAGGGCTATAGGGGCCTCGGGTGCGGTTACGGGCGTGCTGTACTCATCAATACTATTACGTCCTGATATGACTATCGGGCTTTTCTTTTTTATCGGGATTCCGGCATATGTATTCGGGATAGGGTATCTGCTTTATTCTATTTACGGAATGCGGGCTAAGAATGACAACATTGGCCATACCGCACATTTTGGCGGTGCACTGGGCGGATATATAATTACACTGTCACGAATGCCTGAAATGATTTACGATAATACATTGATGGTTGTGCTTTTGCTGATACCGATTATACTACTATTTGTGCTGGCTAAGCTGGGAAAAATCTGACATGATTTAAAGCTGGCACGCAATTTGAAATTCCTACAGAAAATTAAAACTCATAACCATGAAAAAAATTGCTTTAGTATTGTTTGTAGTTGTAAGCACAATAGCAAACGCGCAGGTAACCGACAAAATGCCGCCACAGATTAATGTAACAGGAGAGGGTAAAGTAAAAGTTGTGCCTGACCAGGCTATCATTACTGTAGGTGTAGAGAATGTTGGCGCTAATGCCGCAGAAGTAAAGAAGAAAAACGACGCGAGCATTGATGCCGTTGTAAAATTCCTGAAAAGCTCCGGCTTACCGGCAAGCGATTACCAGACAAGGCGAGTAAATCTAAATCGCAATTATGATTTTGAAAAAAAGAAATATAATTCTTTTACGGCATCACAAACTATAGTGATAACCCTAAAGGACCTTACTAAATATGACAACCTTATGATGGGACTTACCGATGCTGGGGTAAACACAATAAATGGTGTGGAGTTCCGTACATCTAAACAAGCGCAGTATGAAAGTGAAGCCCGCGGTAAAGCTGTACAGGCAGCGAGGGGCAAAGCAAATGATTATGCGACAGCTTTAGGCCAAAAGGCAGGTAAGGCGTTGATGGTTACAGATAATACGCAAACCTATTACCCTGTAATGCGTACTGAAATGTATGCCATGAAAGCAGATGCAGCCCCGCAGCGTGAAACACTTGCTGTAGGTGAAATAGAAATCACGGCAAACGTAAACATCTCTTTCCAGTTGGATTAACATTGCCACAGATATAATAAAAAGCCTGCACATCGCAGGCTTTTTTTATTTATCTAATTCTGCCAACAGGTTCTGAAGGTCGAGGTGTTTTGTATACATCTCTAAAGAACCGTCTTCTTTTTTGAGGCCATTGCTCTTTTGGCCTATCCCAATACAGCTCTACACCATTTCCGTCAGGGTCATTAAGGTACAACGCTTCAGAAACACCATGATCCGCTGCACCTGTAAGCGGGTAGCCTGATTGCTGTAATCTGTGTAGTATGGCTGCCAGATCACGCCGTGTGGGGTATAAGATTGCAGTATGAAATAGCCCTACACCACGCTGACTTGCAGGCGCTGCGCCTTTACTATACCATGTGTTCAGGCCAATGTGATGGTGATAGCCACCAACAGATATAAAAGCAGCATCAGTACCATACATGGTTGTTACTTCAAAGCCGAGCAGCCCGCAATAAAATTGAAGCGCACGGTCCAGATCTGCAACTTTTAAATGCACGTGTCCAATTGATGTTTGTGCGGGTATTTTATAATTATCCATACACAAATATACACTATAATAGGTTTTGCGCTTTTGCCAGCGCTTTTTCCATATCAATGCCTTCGCCAAGGGCGCCGGCAAACAGGTCTCCTTCGGCACGCACACGTTCAACAGCATTTTTAATGGTATAGTCTTTCATGGTCAGTCCTTTTCTTATCTCATCCCAATGCAATGGCATTGAAACAGTGGCGCCGGGTTTAGGGCGTAGTGAATAGGGGCCTGCAATAGTGGCTCCGGGCCTGTTCTGCAAAAAGTCAAGATACATGTTGCCTTTGCGATTTTTTATCTGCCGTTCAAGGCTTGTAAATTCAGGTATGCGGTTGTGCACTATAGATACTATCAGTTTACCGAACATCTGTGACTGGTCATAGCTATACCTGGCACCAAGCGGAACATAAATATGGATGCCTGTAGAACCGGACGTTTTAGCAAAGCCGGGTATATTGAGTTCATCAAGCACCGTTTTAACTTCGCAGGCAGCGTGTATCACCTGTTCAAAAGTTGTTTTTTCAGCAGGGTCAAGGTCTATTACGCAATAATCAGGATTGTCTGGGTTTTGTATCCGGCTAAACCAGGGATTTAGCTCAATGCAGCCTAAAGTGGCAATCCACATCAGTGTGTCTTCGTTATCGCCGACAAGGAATTCTTTGTCCTCGCCATCGCTTGTAGTGTAAGGGTAGGTTTTTGCCCAGTCAGGCGCTTTACCTTTTACATCTTTCTGGTAGAAACTCTTGCCGTAAATACCGTTGGGAAAGCGATACAGCGTCTGTGGGCGGTCTTTCAGGTACGGCAGTATATATTCGGCCATCCGGTAGTAATAATTGAACATATCGCGCTTGGTATAGCCTTCATCCGGCCAGTAAACCTTGCTCAGGTTAGTGAACTTAATATTGTGCCCGCAAATGGCCTTCACCTGAGTTTCCTCGTTCGGGTTCAGCAGGGTTTTACGCTCGCTATTTTTAGGCGCCAATACCAGTTTACTTTCAGGCGCTGTTACAGTTTCTGTCTCTGCAGCTGTCTCACGCACAACGTCTTTCGCTTTCTTATCAGTTCGCATACCTTCAAAAGACGGATGGCGAAAAACGCCGTCAGACGTTACTTCGGCAAAACTCACTTCGCATACAAGCTCAGGCTTCAGCCAGGTGGCAACAGCTTTAGGCGGGTTAGGGCGGAAGCGAGATGGCTTGTTTATGTCAGGCTCATAACCAAACGCACTTTTATTTACAACAAGCGGCCGAAACATCTCCATCATTTCCTTTTGAAGTTTTTGAGTAAAGCCTGTGCCAACTTTACCTACATAATCCAGCTTGCCATTTTCATACACTCCCAACAACAATGAACTGAACAGTTTATTAGATCCTTCATTACGTGTATATCCGGCAATAACAACTTCCTGCCGCTGGTTTACTTTGATCTTTAGCCAGTTCTTTGAGCGGTTGTCGGGGATATATGTACTGTCAGCCTTCTTAGCCATTATGCCTTCCAGGCCCATTTTTTCTGCAGCTTTGTAGAACTCGAGCCCGTTTGATGTAAAAACTGTGCTCTGCCGGATGCTGTCATTATCTTTAGGAAGTACACGGTGCAGAACTGCCTGCCTTTCGCTTAGCGGCACTTCCATCAGGTTTTTCCCGTCATGCCATAAAATGTCGAACGCATAATAAACCAGATGCCCGTCGGCTTCACTGCGCCAGTTTTGCAAAGCGCCAAAATCAGCTTTACCATTTTCTTTAATCACAAGTATCTCACCGTCAAGCACAGCGTTTATATTCAGTTGTGAAAATGCTTCAGCCAATGAATAATATTTTTCGGTAAATGATTTATTGTTGCGTGAAGACAGCTCTATCTTACCATTTTCAATATATGCAAGAGCCCTGTAGCCATCCCATTTTACTTCATACGTCCAGCCGGGGTCGTCAAACGGCTCATTTACCAATGTTGCCAGCATGGGTTTTATATCCTTAGGCATCTTAGATGATGCCTGCTTCGGTGAAGAACCTTTAGCTGATTTCCTGCGGCCGCTGCTTTCCATATTCTTTATCATTAGGATTATAATAAAGTTATAGAAAAACGAAGTCCCCTACTGTTAAGGAATTCTTTACGCCAAAGTATATGAATTATACCTTACTAAGCTATTTAAAGGAAAACGCGCGGCTGATGAACATAATAATAGAATATTGCGCCCAATAAATAACATAGTGCATCGACAGGATCACGAACATAAACAGGGGATGTTAATGGCGCCAGCACCTCAAATACCAGCGTTGTATACAGCGCAAGAAATAACATGAACGTGAGAGTCAGCTTATACTGTCTGTTATTTAGTAATAGCTGCATTACAATTAAGATTATATGGGCAAATACCGGTACAGCTATCAGGTCTGTCAGGTAAGAATTTAAAAGCCCGCCTGATATTTCTAAATACCGTAAAATCTTTACTGATATCCAGATTAGTATATAGGCGATGAAAAGATTATCAAATAGCCTTCTTATCATGAAGCGATTACAAAAGCTGCGATTAAAAGAACACTGCTTAGCAAAAATAAAAGCGCTGCGATATAAAAAGAGGTGTTTTTAAATATCCTTTTCAAAAACCCGTCTTCTTGCTTTATTGGCAGAAAAAAATTCCGAACATCTTTATATGAAAGCTTGTCATGTTTTTTCATTATGCTTACTCATGGATATACTGGCTGTGCATTTAAAATCTGATTACATCAAATTTAAAAAATGATAACCCGGGTGGCAAACTTAGCCCTAAACATTAACAAACGAATAACTTTTACCTGTTTCTGTAAATACATTCTATCACAATTTGGTGGAAGCTGCTTAATGATTTGATACATTTTGTTTCGCACACAGAATCTTTAAATTATTGGCTTGTAGCTTTAAGATTACTAAATTTGACCTAAAAAAAGCTATGAAAAAGATTCTGCTACTTTTATTTTGGGCAACAATTGCCCATACGCAATGCTGGAAGGCAGTAAGTACGGGCGCCGATTTTTGCGTGGCGCTAAAAACAGACGGAACGCTCTATGCGTGGGGCCATAACGAGAGCGGACAATTAGGTGTTGGTTCTTTTGAAGACCAAAATATGCCTGTAAGGGTGGGTGAAGATTCAGACTGGCACTCAATATCTGCAGGCTACGGATTTGTAATCGCCCTTAAAACCAACGGGACCTTATGGGTTTGGGGGCGTAATGATTTTGGGCTAGGAGCTCCTTCAGGTAATATAACCAATATACCTGAACAGGTGGGTACTGATACTGACTGGACATTTATAAATGCCGGTGGTGCACACTCTTTCGCCATTAAAAGTAACGGTACGCTTTGGGGCTGGGGAAGGAACGATTTCGGGCAGTTAGGTAACGGATCTTACATACACTCAAATGCGCCTGTTCAGGTAGGTAATGCAAATGACTGGAAAAAGGCAGCTGCAGGAACCTTCCATACCCTTGCTGTCAAAACAAACAACACGCTATGGTCATGGGGATATAATTTTTCAGGCCAGTTGGGGCAGGGTACTGCAGGGTTTGGTACAGAGATAAATACGCCAACCCAAATAATGAGTCTTGCCGCCAATGAATGGAAGAGTGTTGATGCCGGGGGGAGACACAGCCTGGCTGTAACCGCCGAAGGTAAATTATGGGTTTGGGGAAATAACAATACCCATGCATTAGGCATAAATGACGGTTCAACTTATAAAGCAGTGCCTACACTTGTAAACAATATGTCTGACTGGAAAACTGCAACAGGGGGTACAAACCATATATTCGCCGTAAAAGAAGATAATACCCTTTGGGGCTGGGGGCAGAATACTCATGGTCAGTTGGGTGATGGTTCTGTTGTGAACAGAGCGGTGCCAGTGCAAATCGGGACACAATCAGGCTGGTCAGGCGCTGACGGTGGTGAACTGCATTCAGTCTTTTTTAAATCAGGGGACCGTCCTTACCTCGGGTTCTAATATGTATGGTGAATTAGGGATAGGCGCTGCGGCTCCTCAAAATACACCCCAGCCTGTAGATTGCCCGGTACTGGGCGCGACCGCTGTGCCTGAGCAATTGTTCGTTGTGTATCCTAATCCGGTTTCTGATGTTTTGGTGATCAGCAATGATAAAAATATTTCGATTGAAGAGGTGAGTATAATTGACTGTACAGGTAAAACAGTTTTTAGGAACCTCTGAAAAAATATCAACTATAGATGTAAAGCAGCTACAATCAGGTGTATATTGGCTCAGGGTACTTTCACCAAAAGGGCTGTCAACATTAAAATTCGTTAAGGCTATTTAACTGCAATAATTATTACGTTAAGCTTAAAGACAGCACTGAATTAATATACTGCTTCTCAATGTTTTCCCTATGGTCCGGGTGTGCAATATCAATTAAGGCTTTTACGCGTTGCTTAAGCGTTCTGCCGTAAAGTTCTGCAATACCATATTCTGTAACTACATATTGTGCATGGGCGCGGGTGGTAACTACTCCTGCGCCCTGTTTAAGGAATGGCACGATCCTGCTTGCACCGGCTTTGGTAACTGATGGCAGGGCTATAATGGCTTTTCCTCCATCACTTAAGGAGGCCCCTCTTATAAAGTCCATCTGTCCGCCAACTCCTGAGTACATTTTCATCCCAATTGAGTCAGCACAGACCTGGCCTGTAATGTCCACCTCAATAGCGGAATTGATCGCTACCATCTTTGGGTTCCTGCGTATTAACGCAGTATCATTTACGTATGATGATTCACGCATTTCAATGAAAGGGTTGTCATCTACAAAATCATATAACCGTTTTGTACCGATGAGAAATGTCGCCAATACCCGGCCTTTGCCTATGCCTTTATACCTGCCGTTTACCACACCTTTTTCAATAAGGTCTATTACACCGTCAGAAAACATTTCGGTGTGCAGGCCGAGGTCTTTGTGGTTACCTAAGTTTGCAAGTACAGCATTCGGTATAGACCCTATACCCATCTGAAGTGTACTTTTGTCATCGATAAGCGAGGCCACGAACTTCCCTATCTGCCCTTCGGTTTCCGATACGGCCACGGCGTGCTGCAAGTGGATAGGTACATCAGCTTCAACCGCATAATTTATCCTTGAAATATGTATGATACTGTCGCCAAAGGTGCGGGGCATTTGGGGGTTTACCTGTGCAATTACAAGCTTACAGTTTTCTATGGCCGCCAGTGTTGCCTCAACAGAAACACCTAAAGAACAGTAACCGTGGCTGTCAGGCGGAGACACATGTATAAAAGCAGCATCAAGGGCAATAATATTCCTTCGGAAAAGATTAGGCAGTTCGCTCAGAAATACCGGTGTGTATGACCCATTGCCCGCTGCCAGTGTATGGCGGACGTTTTTGCTAATAAAAAATGAATTGACATGAAAACTGTCTGCCAGTTGCGGGTCGGCATACGGCGCATCACCCTCAGTGTGTAAATGGCATACCTCTACATTCCTTAGTTCACCGGCCCTTTCGGCCAATGCTTTGGTAAGTATTGAAGGGGTTGCAGCCGCAGCCTGTACATATATCCTGGTGTTTGATTGTATAAGTTTTACCGCTTCCGCAGCTGTTGTATATATCGGCATCTTATAATTTTTATGCAAATCTACATCTGACGATTTTCTACAAAAATGATGTGCATCATACTTAAACAAGCAGGGCTATATTTTACACACAGCTTAGTGATAATCATCATTTTATCAGTGAAGGCACATATATAGTTTTGCCGAAAACCATTCTTTATGAGAAAGCGATTACTGCGAAAGTACAATGTACCGGGACCACGTTACACCAGTTACCCTACAGTGCCATACTGGGATGAAGATAAATTTCGTGCTGATCAATGGGAATCAACACTCATACAGTCGTATAATGAAACGAATAGTTCTGAAGGGATCAGCCTCTACATCCATCTTCCGTTTTGTGAAAGCATGTGCACTTTTTGCGGGTGCCACAAACGGATTACTAAAAGGCACGAGGTAGAGTTGCCGTATATTAATGCAGTGCTTAAAGAATGGGCTATGTACCGCAGCCTTTTCCGCTCACGGCCGCGTATAAAGGAACTGCACCTTGGCGGAGGTACCCCAACATTTTTTACTGCTGAAAATCTGAAAAAGCTGATAGGCGGAATTTTTGAGCTTGCCGATGCTGCTCCGGGTTATGAACTCAGCTTTGAGGGCCACCCAAACAATACTACTCGCGAACATTTGCAAACCCTTTACAACCTGGGTTTCCGCAGGGTAAGCTTTGGGGTGCAGGATTATGATTTAAAAGTACAGAAAGCCATCAACCGTATACAGCCGCTTAAAAACGTGGCAGATGTAACTGCATGGGCCAGGGAAATAGGATATACATCAATAAGCCACGACCTTGTTTTTGGGCTGCCGTTTCAAACCATCGAATCTATTACTGATACAATTGAAAAAACAAAAGCCCTGCAGCCCGACAGGATTGCATTTTATAGTTATGCACATATACCATGGGTTAAAGGCACCGGCCAGCGGGGTTTTTACGAGAACAACCTGCCTAAAGATGACGAGAAACGCCTGCTATATGAAATAGGGAAGGAGCTATTGATGATGCACGGATACCACGAGATAGGGATGGACCATTTTGCGCTTGATACTGACAGTATGTTTACATCATTTGAAAATGGAACACTGCACCGTAATTTTATGGGCTACAGCGCTTCTAAAACAAAAGTTATGGTAGGGTTGGGCGTTTCTGCAATAAGCGACAGCTGGTACAGCTTTGCACAAAACGAAAAGAACCTGGAAGATTATTACAAACGTATTGAAAATAACGAGTTGCCGGTATTTAAAGGTCATGTGCTGAATGATGAAGACTTAATAGTGCGCCGGCATATCCTTAACCTTATGTGCAACTTTGAAACGGATTGGCATGCAGCCGACCTTTATTTTGATGAATTGCCTGAAGTAGTTGAAAGGCTTGAAGAGTTTCAAAATGACGGGCTGCTGATTTTGGGGAATAAATTTTTGATGGTTACAGCATACGGAAAGCCCTTCATCCGCAACATATGTATGGCATTTGACCTGAGGCTCAAGCGCCGCAAACCCGACACGCAACTGTTTTCAATGACGGTATAATAAAAAGCTTCCTGAAAAGGAAGCTTTTTATTTGCAGTGCGGTGCCTGCTGCACAAATAGGCTAAGGCTTCCGGGTGAAATATAGGGAATGTCAAGCCCCAGGCCACGCACTATAAATAGCGCTCCTACCAACACAACCATATACGGTACGGCTTTGCTGAACCATGCCCTTGAGCTGTTTTTTATAAAGCCTGAAGAATATACAACAAGGCTCATCAGCGGAATGGTGCCCGCTCCATATAATACCATATAAAGCATTCCCAGGCTTGTGCTTTGCATGGCTATGGCGCCAAACAGCGCTGCATATACCAATCCGCATGGCAAAAAGCCATTGAGTAGTCCTGTCATGAAAAAAGCTTTAAGATTCCTTTTCCTGAACTGGCTGCCAAGGCCAGATTTTATGTTTGATATTACTTTGTATACCGGTTTAGAGAAATTATATTTTGCAAAAGCTTTTTCCGGAATCAGGATTATGGTGATCATAATGATTCCTGCCATAACAGAAAGTTCCTGCTGCAGGCCTGCCATGCAAAAGCTGCTTCCCAACAGGCCAAATAGCAGGCCGAGGCTGCCATAAGCCGATAGCCTTCCGGCGTGGTAAAGCAGTAGCTGCAACGTTTGTTTAGCGGGATTCTTCCTGTCCACGGGTAACATCATGGCTATTGGCCCGCACATGCCGATGCAGTGCAGGCTTGAAACCAACCCAAGGATGAGTGCAGAATAGAGCATGCCTTTACAAGTTTAGCTTTTCTTTACTTAAGTAGTTTTTATCCTGGTATTTCCAGTCAACAATAATGTCCCAGCGGCCACCGGCAAGCCCGTGCTTAGGTATGAGCAAATACGGAGATGATAATAAAACAGGCATTTCAAAATCAAGCTTTTGTGCCGATGGCCTGTAAAGGGACACTTTACCGCTTATTTTTTTATAGTCAAAACTTTCAGGAAATATTATTTTAATATCCTTTCCCGTATCAGTGATCAGAAGCTTATGCTCAAGGCCGGCTGCATTGTGCTCTTTTTCAAGCCGCGTTTCAAGCACCCGTTCCTGCTTATAGTAATCTTCTACTACAAGCTCATTGTCATATTTACTGTCAGACTGTACCCTGAACACAAAGAACAGGATGAAGCTCATAAATAGCCCGAATGCGATTACTATTCCCGTACCCCAGTTTATTTTCATACTAATTAATTAAAGGTTCGTGGCCCTAAGAAGTTTGTGGTTTCAGTATCAATCAACCTATTACCATCATATACCTCCAGTGTAATTTTTGTTTTATCTCTTTTCAGCAATGCAGGGTCTATTTCTATAAACATTGTGCCTTGGGCAGTACCTTCTTTAGCAATTTTAAATTCAGGTTTCCCTACTGTTTTAACCTCGCCTTTAATGCCTGCAAGTTCTATATGCACATTCTCAAAATCCTGCATTGTCTTGTTTACCAGTTTGTAGGTAAACACATTGCTTATTTTGCCTCCTTTGTGCTCAAAAAGCTGTCCCGGCAGGCGGAGTATTGTAGCATCTATATCATTACGCATGAACATCAGGCCTGTAAATATCCCGATTAGGATTACTAAAACTGCAGTATAGCCTTTCATCCTTGTCGTGAAGACAAACTTTTCTTTTTTACAATTTCATCTTCACTGGCATAGCGTATAAGTCCGCGCTCAAAACCAACTTTATCCATTATGGTATTGCACTCGTCAATACAAGCAGTACAGTTGGTACATTCCAGCTGCGTACCGTTTCGTATATCAATGCCTACGGGGCAAACGCTTACGCAAAGCTTGCAGTCTATACAGTTACCTTTACCGGCTAGCAGCCTGTCTTCATTTTTTATGATTTTCCCGCGCCCTGCCGTACTTTCACCCCTCACGTGGTCATAAGCTACAACAATAGTTTTATTATCAAGAAGGGCTCCCTGCAGCCTGCCGTAGGGGCACGCAATTATGCATACCTGCTCCCGGAACCAGGCAAATACAAAGTAAAAAACACCGGTAAAAATGAGCAGCGCTATAAAATTGCCCAAGTGTTTAAATGGCCCGTCTTTAACCATTAAGATAAGCTCATCGCTGCTTATAAGGTAGGCCAGGAATACATTAGCAATCAGGAAGGATATTATAAAAAAGACGAACCATTTAAGCGTTCTCTTTCTTATCTTCTCAGCATTCCATTCCTGCTTGTCCAGTTTTATCTGCGCATTGCGGTCGCCATCTATCAAGTATTCTATGCGCCTGAAAACCATTTCCATAAAGATAGTCTGCGGGCAAATCCATCCGCAAAAGATACGGCCAAAAGCAACTGTAAACAGCGCCACAAAAACTACCCCTATAATCATGCAAATTACAAACAGGTAAAAATCCTGCGGCCAGAACGGAAACCCGAAAATATTAAACCTTCGCTCCAAAACATTGAACATTAGGAACTGGTTGCCGTTAACTTTAATAAACGGAGCGGCAAACAGGAAAGTGAGCAGGATGTAACTCACCCGCTTCCTGTAAGTATATAGCTTACCTGATGGTTTTTTGGGGAATACCCAGGCCCGTTTACCCTCTTCATTTATTGTCCCGATATGATCGCGGAACTCTTCATCCTGCATTATAGCCATTATTAAAACTATTTTATATTAGCAGCCACCTCAGGAGCTTTCGTGGCAGGCTCTTCAATATATACATCGCCTTCAGGCGCCTTTGCATCTTTTGGGTTGCTCCCTTTAAGAGACAATATATAGCTGGCAACAAGCTGTATCTCTGATGGCTTAAGGGTTCCCTGCCAGGCAACCATACCTTTACCGTCGCGCCCGCCTTTGGTTATAGTGTTAAATACATTTTTGATACCGCCGCCCAACAGCCAATGGTTATCTGTAAGATTTGGTCCTATGGCTCCGCCGGCGTCAGCGCGATGGCAGGCAATACAGTTGGCCTCAAAAATTTTCTTCCCCGATGCAAGGTCACCTGCATCAGTAAGCAGGGTCACTGTATTGGCATCAATAAGGTCTTTTGCAGTTTTTTTATATTCTTCAACTGCAATACGGGCCTCTTCCACTTCAACACTAAACTCTGATGTCTGGTCATTGCCCGATGCTATTTGATAATAGCCTAAATAAACCGCGCCGAAAATAATGGTTCCGTAAAAAGCTTAACCCACCAGGGTGGCAGTACATTATCCAGCTCGTGAATACCATCATAATTGTGATCCATCATTATAGTGCCCTCATCTTCAATACGCGGCTGCTCTGTAACAAAAAAGCCTTTAAGTTTCTTAAACCATGCTTTTTCGGTTATGCTCATGGCTTCTTCCTCTTCAAGCTTCTTTCGCTGCTCTTCGGTAAGCAGGGCATACGTAACCCTGTCAACAGCCGCTACAACCACCTCAACGGTTATAATCACTACCAGCAATACCAAAAGAAACAGTGAAACCAACGGATATTTAAGGAATGCAGGCCTATCGCCCGAGTCAATAAAAAACTCTGTAAGCGCAAATCCCAGCGCAAAAAATACGGGTATCCTCACGTAAAACGGAAATAACTTTTTCATTGGTGTTGGTATTAGCTGTTTTTATCTTCAGGGCTTTCGCTGTCAAAAGGCAGCAGGCTCATCTCATTAATCTTGTCTTTTTTGTAGGTGTATACCCATGTATAAAGCGCGATAAAGAAAATAAAGAAGATGAGCAGCGATATTATCGGGAATATCTCAATACCAGAGATGCTCTCCATATTGTGTTTTACAAACTTCAGCATGGTTTATTTTTTAAGGTTTGCGGTAGATGTTTCAGTTGTATTTTTAATCTTGATGTCGGTACCAAGGCGCTGCAGGTATGCAATAAGCGCGGTGATTTCCCTGTCTTTCATCGGTATGAAAGCATCGCCGCGCGCAGCAGCCGCTTTTCTGCTTTCTTCATAACTCTTCACGAAGTCAGGATCGGCATGCAGGCTTTTTTCAATTTTGGCAGATTGCCCGGCTATAGCTTGTTTTGCGTTTACGATGTCTTCTGCGGTATATGGCACTCCAAGCTGAACCATAACTTTCATTTTCTTTTCAATATCTGAATAGTCCATCGGCTTGTTGTCAAACAGCCATTTGTAGGCAGGCATTATTGAGCCGGCTGATGTACTTTGAGGGTCCCACATGTGGTTAAAGTGCCAGTTGTCGCTGTATTTGCCGCCTACGCGCATCAGGTCGGGCCCGGTACGTTTTGAGCCCCACAGGAACGGGTGGTCATACACATATTCACCTGATTTCGAGTATTCGCCATATCGTTCCACCTCACTGCGGAAAGGGCGTATCATCTGTGAGTGGCAGTTCACACACCCCTCACGGATGTAGAGGTCGCGGCCTTCAAGCTCAAGCGGAGTATAAGGCTTTACTGTTGATATAGTTGGTATGTTTGACTTTACCATGATAGTAGGCACAATTTGTATCACCCCGCCAATAAGTACAGCAATGGTTGCAAGTATGGCAAGCTGTATAGGCCTTCTTTCCAGCCACGGGTGGAATTTCTCACCTTTAAGCCTTTTGTTGCTTATCTTTTGCAGTGCAGGCGCTTCGGCAAGTTCATCTTCAATTTTGCGGCCCTGCTTTACGGTCATTATAATGTTGTAGCACAGCACAAGCAGCCCTACTACGAATAGGGTTCCACCTATAGCCCTCATCCAGTACATTGGCATAATAGCTTTTACAGTTTCAAGGAAGTTACCATGAACCAAGGAGCCATCAGGATTAAATTCTTTCCACATAGATGCCTGTACAAATCCTGCTACATACATTGGCAATGCATAGAGAATGATGCCCAGCGTACCAATCCAGAAATGGAAGTTGGCCAGTTTTACAGAATATAGCGTAGTTTTCGTCATACGCGGTATTAGCCAATATATCACAGCAAAGGTGAGAAAGCCATTCCAGGCAAGTGCACCAACGTGTACGTGAGCCACGATCCAGTCGGTAAAGTGCGCGATTGCATTTACATTTTTCAGTGAAAGCATCGGCCCCTCAAATGTTGCCATACCGTATCCTGTGATAGCGACCACAAAGAATTTAAGAACAGGGTCGGTGCGTACTTTGTCCCATGCACCACGCAGGGTAAGAAGGCCGTTTATCATACCGCCCCATGACGGCGCAATGAGCATTACCGAAAAAACAACGCCAAGGTTCTGTGCCCAGTCGGGCAGGGCAGAGTAGAGCAGGTGGTGCGGCCCGGCCCAGATATAAATGAATATTAATGACCAAAAGTGTATTATTGACAGCCTGTAGGAGTATACCGGCCTGTTAGCCGCTTTAGGCAGGAAGTAATACATAAGCCCTAAAAAAGGCGTAGTAAGAAAGAATGCAACCGCGTTGTGACCATACCACCATTGTACCAGCGCATCCTGCACGCCTGCATATACAGAATAGCTTTTCATGCCGCTCACCGGCAGCTCAAGGCTGTTGAAGATGTGGAGGATGGCTACGGTAATAAAAGTAGCCAGGTAAAACCATATTGCAACGTATAAGTGACGCTCCCTACGCCTTAAGATTGTGCCAATCATATTGATGCCAAATACTACCCATACTACGGCAATAGCTATATCTATTGGCCATTCCAGCTCGGCATATTCTTTTGAAGTGGTATAGCCCAACGGCAGTGAAATTGCCGCTGCGACGATTATAAGCTGCCATCCCCAAAAGTTAATGTTGCTTAGAATGTCACTATACATTCGCGTTTTCAAAAGCCGCTGCAAAGAGTAATAAATACCCGCAAACATGGCATTCCCCACAAAAGCAAAAATGACTGCATTGGTATGCAGCGGCCTTAACCTGCCATAGCTCAGCCAGGACACGCCGTCGGTAAGGTTTGGGAACATGTACATCGACGCAATTAACAGGCCGGCAAGCATCCCTACCACACCAAATACTATTGTGGCATAAAGGAATTTCTTTACAATTTTGTTGTCATAATAGAATTGTTGCATTTCCATAATTACGATTGCTTAGTGGTGTTTGTTTCTTTTTTAATTTCATCATCGAATAAAACCCGCACCGAAGGGGTGTAGCTGTCATCAAACTGGCCCTGTCTTACTGCCTTTATAAAAGCATACAGGAACACCAATGCCACGATAAGGCTGATGATGATCAATAAAAATATTACGCTCATACTTCTTAATTTTCTGTTAACAAAACTATTGTTGGGCAACCGGATAAAGTATGATATTTGTCATGGGATGCCTTAATCGGGATTTTTTCTGCGAGTAATAATTACTCAAAATAGTGACGAAACTCACAATTGTAATTGTGCTGAGCGGCATAATAATGGCTGCCACAAGCGGCAGTAAATTTCCGGTAACTGCAAATGACAAGCCCACAACATTATACGCCAGTGACAGGGCGAAGCTCATCTTGATCGTTTTGATGGTGTTCTTTGAGTAGGTGAGGAACCATCCGATCTTTTTGAATTCAAAAGCGTCAAGAATGCCGTCACAAGCGGGTGAGAAGACATTGATATTTTCCGATATGGCAATCCCCACATTACTTTGCTTAAGTGCTCCGGCATCGTTGAGGCCATCTCCTATCATCATCACATTGTTGCCTTTGCGCTGGAGGTTCTCGATATAAGCGAGCTTCTGTTCCGGTTTCTGGTTGAAAATAAGCTCAACACCCTCGGGCAGCATCTCTTTCAGGATCTCACGCTCGCCTTCATTATCGCCCGAAAGCACTTTTATCCTATAGCCTGCAGCGAGTTCTTTAAAAAGCGCGGCCAGCCCCTCGCGGTAGTTATTATTAAAAATGTAGTGTCCCACATAGGCGCCGTTTATTGATGCATGCACATGCGTCTGCATACTGTCGGCACTTTTATAGCCCACAAAAGACGAGGATCCGATTTTAATGGTATTACCCTCTATTGTGCCACAGATACCTTTGCCGGTTATCTCCGTAAAATCATCAACCGGCAACAGCGCAACTTCCGGGAGGGTTTCATACAGCCTTCTGCTCAGGGGATGGTTTGATCCCCTAAGCACCGACTTGATTAAGGAAAGCTGCCTGCTATCAGGAGTTGTACCTTCAAATTGGATGTTGGATTTTTCGTTGGTTGTAATGGTGCCCGTTTTATCAAAAATTACGGTGTCAATTTTTGCCATCTGCTCAATTACCGTTGCATTCTTCAGGTAAAGTTTCTTCTTCCCCATGATGCGCAGGACATTACCAAGCGTAAAAGGTGCGCTCAAAGCCAGGGCACAGGGGCAAGCCACGATAAGCACAGCGGTAAAAACATTAAAGGCTGTTGTTGTATCACGGGGGACCCAGTAAAAAAATCCTGCAAAAGCAACAAGAAGCAGCAGCGGTGTAAAATACCGGCTGATGGTATCGGTCAGGGTTTTATAATCCTTTTCGGGGTTCTTGGCGAAAGCCGCATTACCCCACAGTTGGGTAAGGTAGCTTTGGGAGACAGAGTTCAATATCTCCATTTCCACAACCGGGCCAAGTTGCCTGCCTCCGGCAAATAGCTTATCCCCGGGTTTTTTAGCTACCGGCTCGGCCTCACCGGTTACAAAACTGTAATCTATAGACGTTGTTCCGCCTACCAGTATACCGTCAACAGGTATAAGTTCCTGATTGCGTACCATTATCCTGTCGCCTGCCGATACTTCATATACAGGGACTGAAACTTCTGTCCTGTCTGGAAGTATTTTGGTGACTGCCACGGGAAAGTACGATTTGTAATCCCTTTCGAAAGAGAGGAAATTATAGGTTTTCTGCTGAAAAACCCTACCCAGGAGCATGAAGAACACCAATCCCGCCAGGCTGTCGAAAAAGCCCTGGCCATAACCCATAACAATGTCAACCGTACTACGCACAAACATAACGATAATACCCAGTGCTATCGGGATGTCGATATTCAGCATGCCGCGGCGCAGGCTGTTCCATGCTGATACATAGTAGCCGCTGGCTGAATAGAAGAAGCTGGGCAGTGCCAAGGCAAAGACCAGCCACCTCAGGAAGCCGCGGTAATTGTTAAGCCAAAATTCCTCATCTTCAAAGTATTCCGGAAAGGAGAGGAGCATTATATTGCCAAAGCAAAAGAAAGCAACCCCGAGCTTATAGATCAGGCAACGGTCAACGCGCTTTTTTTATTGTCATAGTTCTCAAGGGTAATGTACGGCTCGTAGCCTATCCTGCTCAGCAGCAGGACGACCTGTTTCATGGAAACCTCTGCGGAGTTGTAAATAATACGTACTTTTTTTTCGGGGAAATTTACCTGAGAGCTGCTGATGGCCGGATTAAGTCGGTGCAGGTTTTCCAGTATCCAGATGCATGAGCTGCAATGGATATGCGGTATGTAAAGTGAAATAATCTGTGTTGCCTCTTCCTTAAATTCCAGGAGTTTCTCTGCAATGGCCCCGTTGTCGAGAAAATCATACTTGCCGTTATTATCTTGTGGGGTAGCCCCGGGAGCCTGTGCAAACGTATAATAGTCGGCCAGGCCATTTGAAGTGAATATCTCATATACGGTCTTGCAGCCGCTGCAGCAGAATGATTTATCATCAAAAATGATTTCATTTCTTTTTACAACTTCCAGTCCGCAATGAAAACAATTTTTAGTGTCCATATTTGCTCAATTACCTGGAGCAAAATTGGGGAGGAAGGTTTGCTTATAACATGACACTCATCACAGGGCCATTTGCATAAATTGTAGGTTTTTCTACAATAATGATTTAAGTCATATTTGTTGAAAGTGAATGCTCATGCTAATTCTTCATACTGTTGAGCTTATCACGATTAAGAATTTTTATGTTACTTCCGCTTTTATCTATTAATCCTTCACTTTTGAAATCGGTAAGAGTACGGCTTACTGTCTCTGGCGATGTTCCTGCAAGCGAAGCAAGATCTTCACGGCTTATTTTAATATTACTATCGCCTGTAGTATGTTTTTGCAGTAACCGTATAAGGCATTCGGCAATTCTTTTCCTAACCGAGTAATAAGCTATCTGCATTAGCCGCATTTCTCTTTCCCGAATGTTGTTTGAAAGCATTTTTATAAATTTTGCGCCTACATCGGGGTATAGGTAAAGCATTTTATCAAGCTGTTCAACGGGCAGGAAACTCAATACAGTATCCTCAAGGGCAACTGCTGTGTCGTCATAGGTCTCCTGAGATAGTACTATGTTCAGGTCAAGATAATCGTTGGCTTTGTAAATTCCGGTAATCAATTCGCGGCCATCTTCGGTAAGCTTCACTGTTTTCACCGCTCCGCTTATTATGTAATAAATTCCGGTTACCCTGTCACCTTCATAATGTATGTGCTGGCTTTTTTTAAATTTCCTGCCGCTACGGTCTTCCATTATGTTCTTCAGTTCTTCCCAGCCATCTTTTTTGGAAATCACTTCTTCAAGCTGCTGGGCAGATTTACCGTAGAAAACCTGATGTATCCCGCGTTTTTTTAATCGACTTTCTATAGCGTTCAAAAGGTCCGTATCATCAAAAGGTTTGGTAAGATAATCGTCAGCGCCAAGCTCCATGCCTTTGCGTATATCCGGCCTTTCAGCCTTGGCAGTAAGGAAAATGAATGGTATCGCACTGGTCTGTTCATAATTCCCTAAAGCTTCCAAAACACCATAGCCGTCAAGCTCCGGCATCATTATGTCACAAAGTATAATATCGGGCACATGCTTTAACGCCTCTTCAACTCCCAGCAATCCGTTTGAAGCGCTAAAAGCTTCATAGCCTGAAAGTTCAAGAATTTCAAGTACATTTTCCCTAATGTCTTTATTGTCTTCAATAAGCAGTACTTTGGTCATAGTTAAATCGTATTGTAAATTCAGTTCCTTCGTTTATTTTACTTTTGCAGGTAAGGGTACCGTTCATCAGGTTTACATATCGTGCGGCAATATTAAGCCCAAGCCCCGTCCCGGGAATATTACCGGTATTCTGTGCCCTAAAGAACGCCTCAAAAAGGTGCTTTTGTTCTTCTTCCGGTATGCCTATACCATTATCTTTTACCGTAATTTCTATGCCGTTTTCCTGTACTGCAGATGTAAATTCAATATATGTGTCGTCACCTGAATACTTTATGGCATTCGATATAAGATTGATTATACAGTTTTTAAGCAGGTTTTTATCAAGTTTTACCAGGTTTGCCGCACCATTATGTGTATAAACGATTTCCTGGCTATTTTTAACCAGCAGCTTCAATTCATCAGTAATTTCACGGCAGAATATTTCAAGGTCGAATGTAGACCAGTTCACTACAATTTTTCCTGCTTCAGCTTTTTCAACGTGCAGAAAATCATCAAGAATAGAGGTGAGGTTATTTACAGCGCTTTTAATCTTGTTAACATGGCGTTCAATTTTTTCGCCATTTTCTCCCTGCGTATAACGCTCAATGAGTGAGGCTGACAGCTGTACTGCGCTAAGGGGTGTGCGGAACTCGTGTGATGCCATTGAAAGCAGCCGGCTCTTCAGCTGGCCAAGTTCTTTTTCTTTTTCGAGTGAATGGCTTACTTCTTCTTTGGCATATGTAAGTTCAGCAATGGTATCATTTAATGACTGTGTGCGGTCTTTCACAAGCTCTTCAAGGTGCTGCGTGTACTGCATAAGCCGGTTTTCTGCTTCTTTTTGATGGCTAAGGTCATGTATAAATCCTGCAAAAATACGTGTCCCTTCAAACCTTACCTCGCTTACTCCTAGGCGAAAAGGGAAAATATTCCCGTCTTTTCTCCGCCCCAGTACGTCCCGGCCGTAGCCTATAATATGCGGTACGCCGGTTTCAGAATAGTTATGCATGTACTGGTCGTGGTTTTCCCTGTCGGGCGAAGGCATTAGCATACTTATATTTCTTCCGATAACTTCTTCGGGACTGTATAAAAACAATCTGCATGCTGAAGGGTTTATTGATTCAACAATTCCCCGCTCATTAATAGTTATAATCCCGTCGATAGCATTGTCAATAATAGCGGTAAGCAGCGCTTCGTGTTTCATCGGAAAGTATTTTCCCCAAATATCGTAAAAATGGTATTTTTCCGAGTATTATAAACGCTAAATTTAGCAGGATATTGAAATGTTACCGGACTGAAACTAGTGGTTACCGTTGGCCGCGCTGCCACCAGGTATAATAATTTGTCATTTCCGTCTTTTGCCCATTCAAAATCCATAGGTACACCAAAATGCTGTTCGATAATTCCGGGCCAGTGAGACAGTTGAATTAGTTCATCGTCTGAAAGTACATATTCTGCTCTCATCTCCCTTGGTGTTGTTATATCTATTGTAGAGTTTGTTCCGGCTGCATTTTCATTATAAACAATCATCCTGCTTTTGCTACCCATTTGTTTCAAAATTTCAGGTTGGCCATTAATATTTAAAGGTTGAAAAACCCTAAATTCATCAGGTATTACAGCAGGGTGTTTTGTAAACTCACCCAGGCCCCATGAGCCCACAATATGTATTGTATCGGGGCTGCCCGGTACCGGCCCGGCAAGATATCCAGTTCCTGAACAGGCAATATCTGAGCGTACCATTTTCTGGACACATATACACATTGATACGCTATTATGAGGAATGCCTTTTTTGTTGCGGTATTTTAATGCTATATCCATATAAAGTGATGCGTAACAGCATTTTACAGAATAAATTAGCGCAAAGGGGCCGTTGATGTTTAAGAAAGAATCATGAAGCCCTGCAAAACTTTCAAAAGGGTATCCTTCCCATGCCAGGCTGCACCTTACTGCTACAGATTTATCTTTCCCGTTAAAACAATCATTATATGCAGAAAGTATAGCGCTTTCCAGTTCAGGAGGAAATTTGGAATGCATAATCAGAGACCGTATTTTTTCCGCAGCATGATCAGGGCCGTCAATTGATGTAAAGCTTGTCTCATTTAGTAAATCCTGGATCCCAGGCTCAAGTTTATTGTATTCGAAAAAATACTTAAATGCAGCAACATTTACAGCAAATCCGTCAGGTACATTTATTCCTAATGGCTTAAGGGTGCTTGATATCTCACCAATTAAGGCAGCTTTGCCGCCTATACCGGCATTATCGCCCAGCCTGATTTCACTGAATTTCTGTACAAATGCTTTCATCGATACTATTTACAAAATGAAGAATTCTGTAATTACCAAAAGTATTTTAGTTCAATACACATATAAATGATGTTAGTCACTAATCCCTAAAAAAGGATATGATATTTATAATAAAATTTACAGAGGCTTAAGTTTATTACATTATTGAATAAGGTAATAAGGTTTATTTTACCGTTACAGTATCAGTTTTACTGCTTACAATATGTTGTTCTCCAATTTGGGGTTCTGCAGCTTTCCCTTCATAAACCAGTTCTTTTTCTTTTGCAGATGCTGTATCATTACCGCATGAAGTAAACATCGATGTAAGCAAGGCTGCAATGGCTGAAACCATTAAAAACGTTCTCATAATGAAATTAATTTATGATGCGAAAGTAGGGTAGGTTAAACGCCTGAAATATGACAGACATCATAATTTACAATTTCAGTGTAAAAATATCAGGATATGATAAAAGCTTAATTTTCAACTCTAAGCTCGTTACCTTATTAAGGATTACTTAATGTCCTGTACAGTTCTGCCATAGAGTTTAACAGCCTGTTCTCAATATTGATTTCGCTAAGCCTGCTGCTTACAACATTATTTTCACGCGAGTTTATAATAAACAGCGAACTTTCGCCGAATGAAAATAAACGTTCTTCAGACGAAAGCATAGTTGTGTAGTCTTTTACAAGTGCCGAAACGGTAATTTGTTGTGATTGCAATGCTTCAATCTCAGCTTGTTGCGCTGTTATTTTATTTTTAAGCGCTACACGTTCAAGGTCAAGATCAAGCTGCCCGTCCTGCAGTTTTAGCTTTGCAAGTTTAAGCATTCCACGCTCTTTACGCAGAAAAAGAGGGAAGCTGAAATTCAGGCCAATTTTATAATCTTCAAAGCGGTAATTGTCAAAATACGAAGGTTCAGATAAGTAATTGTAGCTAACATCTACTTTTGGTAGCAACAGGTTTGCTTTATACCTGCGGTCAATCTCCAGGATATCTATCTTACCCTGAAGCGCCTGCACTTTGGGGTGCTGCTCTAATTGCAGGCTGGCAGTTGCATTTGTAATGTTCAGGAGTTCGGTTACATTTTGGGTAAGATTCTCTTCAGGCACAATATTTTCGGCCAGTTCTACCGGTACGTTATCAATCCAAAGGTAATTTGACATTTCCAGCCGTGCTTTTGTCAGTTTCAGCCGTGCATCAGCAAGATTTAGTTGTCTTGATTTTACAACTATACCTGCTTCAACAGAGTCTATTGCAGGTTTATCACCCAATTGTATCAGTTTTGTTATCCCGGTATATCTAACCTGAGCGTAATCGAGATATGTTTCATAAAGCCTTACTTCTTCAAATGCACGTTTCCAGCTGAAATAGGCAAGAGCTGCATTATAAATTGCTTCTGTTGCCTGCAACTTCTGCTCTGCGGCGCTTAGCCTTATCTGCACTTTTGCCATCCTGAGGTCAGTCATCCTTCGGTTTACCAGCAGTCCCTGTGCCAGCGGAACAGAAATACCAACAGAGGTAAGCCCGCCGTCAGGAGTAATGTTTTGCGGATTTACATATATTCCTTCACTATTGTCAAAAGCAGCTTTTATCTCAATGCCATACCATGTCGGGATTTTAAAACTGCTGTTTAACAGAGAGTAATATTCAGTGCCTTTAAATTCCTTCTTATCGTAGTCAACCTCAATCTTGGGGTCAAACCCTCCGCGGGCAGCCATTAGTTCTGCTTCTGCCCGGCTTATTGTAAGATTGGATTGCCGTGTAAGAGGATGATACTTTTTCACGTACCCAAGATACTCTGCAAAACTTAGCTGCCCGGGGCTTAATTCCTGTGCAGCAGCGCCCTGGATGCAAAAAATGAAAAGAATTATATAAATTATCGGTCTCATTTCTTTTTATCGGTTTCTTTATCCTGTCCCGCCTGATAATAATTAGGAGGAAATCCGTTTAATGTTCGCCATACCTCAAACCATACAGGCACAGTGTCTAACAATGCTATAGTTTGCGCACCCGCTCCTATGCTGAGCTGCTTTGGCCAGGGGGTATCACTGTTATCAGGCGCTATAAGTACCCTGTACCTGCCGTTAGGACTTATAAAATTCTCTATAGCAACTATACGTCCGCCAAAAGTACCATATGACATACCCGGCCAGCCTGAAAATACAATTGTTGGCCAGCCATCAAACCAAACCCTTACCTCATCACCCTTTTTCAGCAATGGGAGATCAATTGGCCTTACATAGGTTTCAACGGCAATGTCATAACCTGCTGGCATAATACTGACTATGGGAGTGCCTTCTTTTATTGTTTCACCAATACCCGACTGCAATGCCCGGTTCACATACCCGCTTTGGGGCGCTTTTATGTAATACATGCCATTTCGTATACTGTAATTTACATATTGGTTTTCAAGCTTGTTTACCTGGGCCTCAGTATCAAACTGGCTGCTCAATGCCGTAAACTTGTCACTGCTCGATTTGGCGATTTTTTCATTATATTCGGCAGTAATCCTGCCAATTTCCACCTTAGCATTAATAAGCTCATTTTGTGCAGTAAGCAATTTGTTTTCCTGGGTGATTATTTTAGCCTGCGCATCCTGCAGTTTCAGCCTTTTCTCTTCAACATCAGTTAAAGGTTTCAGCCCTTCTTTATTAAGCTCTACAGAACGGTCAAACTGGGTAGTCGCAATGCGTAATTGCGTCTTTACGGCTTCAAGGTCAATACTGTCGCTTTTTACCTTTAATAGTGCCTGCCTTATCTTATTATTTGCCTGTTGTATTTTAAGGCGCTGCTCACTTGACAGCGCTGCCATTTGAGACTCAAGCGACTCAACTTTGCTGTCATAAGATTTTAATGCATTTCTCTTTGCATCTACCTGCTGCCTGGTATTATTCACAAGGTTAGGGTCAAAGTAATCTTCTTTTATTTCAGAAATAAAGAGTATTGTGTCGCCCTTTTCTACGTAATCACCTTCCTGCACATACCATTTTTCAATCCGCCCGGCAATGGCATTATGTATAGTTTGCGGCCTTTGGTCGGGTTTGAGTGTTGTAACCGCTCCTGTACCTGAAATATTCTGTGTCCACGGCAGGAACAATATCAACAGTGCGAGAACACATAGCCCCAGAATTATCCTGTTGAGGATTTTGTAGTGCGGCCTGTCAGACAGCTGCTTTATGGTTTTAAACTGCTGCAACAGTTCAACCCGGGCTTTTTTGTTATTAGATATATTTAACATGGCTTACAGATTGTGTCGTTAATAATTTTTCCGTTTTCCATAGTTATCTTTCGGGTTGCCCTGGCCTGCCAGTGCGGATTGGCAGATGATACAATTACCGTCCACGGATTATCTACCGAAAAAATAAAGTCAATTAATGTAGTTGCGGCTTCCTTATCCATACGGTCTGTCGGGTCTTCATAAAAAAGTATTGATGGTTTATGCACTATACTTCGGGCCAAAAGTATCTTCTGCGCATTTGAGGATGACAACTGTTTTCCTTCAGGGAAAATTTTTGTTTCAAGGCCTTCAGGTAATGATTTTATCAATGGTGTAAGCTGTACGGCATCAAGTGCCCACCGTAAATCTTCAGGTTTAATAGTGGGATCATTAAAGGTAATATTTTCTAAAATCGTTCCTTCAAAAGGTGTTTCGCCCTGAATGATGCAGCCTATCTTTGCCCGGTAGGCAGCACTGTCTAGTTTCACAAAGGTACCATCGTTTAGTGACAGTGTTCCGGAAGTGGGCTGTAACAACCCGGAAAGTATCCGTATGAGTGTGGTCTTACCGGCACCATTGTTGCCTAATAGCAGAATCTTCTCGCCGGGTTTGGCTATAAGTGATATGTTCTTAAGCGTGTCTTTTTCAGCGCCCGGATAGCGAAACCTGATATTATCTGCTTCAATGGTAATTTCTTTTTCCTGTGAAATCTCAGAGGTATTTGAATCGTCTTCAATATCCATATCAGTTACCTGTCCTATCTTTTCAACTGCTGTCAGAACGTCATAAAAGCTTTCCAGCCCAAGTATTATTTTTTCAACTGAGTTGATAACCAAGAGGATAATAATTTCGGCGGCAACAAATTGCCCGATATTCATCTGCTCATTCAGTACAAGGAAACCGCCAATAAGCAGCAGGCCGGCTGTGATGATGATTTTAAATACAATAAGCTGGATAAACTGCCGGCGTATTATACCAAAATGCTGTTCGCGGTACGTAAGGTAACCTCCAACATGCTCATCTGTTTTTGCCAAGGCAAAATTAAAGTTGAGTTTTGTACGGAATGAAGAGTTGTTTCGCGCTATTTCCTGAAGCCAGTCAGCAGCGCGGTATTTGTATTTAGATTCGCTCAGGCTGGTTTCAAGGCCCGGCTTGTAAGAAAACCTGAAAATAAGGTAAAGCAGGCCCACAAGCAATAAGCCAAACAATATAAAGAAAGGGTGGTAAAGTGAGAGTAGTATTATACCAAAACCGATTTGCAGTAAAGCCGCAGAAAAATCAATCAACAATTTTGAAACGCCTTTCTGTATGGTGAGGGTATCAAAAAAACGATTAGCCAGCTCGGGCGGATAAAAGTTATTGTAAAGCTCATCAAAACGTATTTTTAGGAAGCCGGTACGCAAATTCAAAAGATGAGCGTATAAAAATTTTCTGCTGGAGGTTTTCAGTAATCCGCAGCTGCATTAGCGACAGCAGGCCTACCAAAGCTACGCCCCCAACTACAATAACTACAAGTACAATCCATGAAACACTTACCCTGCCACTTTGTATAAAGTTTATTATAGCCTGTATGCCTAATGGGAGTGAAAGGCTTATAAGCCCTGCAAATAAGGCGTAAAAAAATATTTGGTAGACATCTTTTTTATCGAGCTTCAGCAGGCTGAAAAATCTTTTGGCCGGTGTCATAGGCTATTTGTTTAGTATGGTTAACATGTACAGATAAAAGTCGGTAGGATTAACTTTATTGCTACAGTCTGTAATTGTCTTAAAATGATCTTTAATAAAATGCTGGTGCAGCGAGCCTTCCACAATACTTGAAGCAAAACTCCTGGGATATGGGAAATCAGGATTAACTTCAGTTATCATGGTTACAATCCGGTTAATAACCTGCTTGTATATCAGGAAAAATCCTTCTTTGTTTTCTTCATCAACCTCTTTTGTCAGAAAGGTTTTTGTAAATTCAGCCACTATAATCCTGTTCAGTGTAGACTCATTTATATATTCTGTCTTTTCATCGTCTTCAATCTTTTCTGTAATCAACGATACTGCCTTGCGGAGCCTTTCTAAAGGGTTATCAATATTTGTTGTTGCAAATACTATACGATATTCCATCCAGCTCCAGTACCATGATGACAGATAAACAAGCAGCTTGTGCTTATTCTCAAAATAACGATATACTGAACTTTCATTTGAACCGATACGTTCACCAAGTTTTTTGAATGTAAAATTATCAAAGCCAATTTCATCAATCAGGTTTATACTTTCACGAATAATATTTCTTCCAAGCAATGATGTCTCAGGATCTTTGAGATATATCTTAGGGTTAACCTGAATCTTTAGGTTTGCAAGCAATCCGTTCATTAAACAAAATTTATTTGCAAATATAATAGTAAAACTATTACTTTTGAAAGTGTTAGTTTTATTTAACGTTTGTTTAAGTAATTAAAATTGCTCATACCAGCTGAACCTGTTGTTAATAATATTTTCTTTATTAGCAGAAATATAATTGAGGTAGGCTGTGGCAACGGGAGAATGTTTTTTACCCTTCATCCAGATAAGGCTCCACATAGTTGTTATAGGCAATCCTTTTACCGGTATTATTTGCAAATCATGGTTAAACAACTCATTTTTAATACCAATGAGGGGCATTACAGAATATCCCATCCCTGAAATTATGGCCTGTTTTACAGCTTCGTTAGAGGTAAGTTCCATTTTTTTTATGTGAGTAATTTCATTTCTTGCAAGAAATTCTGCCATTGTTTGCCGCGTACCTGAACCTTCTTCCCTGAAGATAAGAGGCAGGTCTTTAAAGATATCAATAGTAGTTTCCGTCCCGAAGGTGCGCGATGTATTACCCACTAGGTGCAGCTTGTTTTTCAAAAGGTCCATTTTCTCAATGTCCATTTTTGACGGCAATACAGATACTAATGCAAAATCTACCTCATTATTATACAGGCTTGCTATTACGTCTCTTTTATTTGTTACATCCATAGCAAGCTCAACTGACTGATTTGCATTGAGAAAATCTGAGAGAAAGTAGGGCATTATGTATTTGCCTGTTGAAACTACCGATATTTTCAGCCTGCCAAAAAGCTGGCCCTTATATTCGGCTGTCCTGTAATTTATTGCATGCACCTGCTCAAGTATAGCTTCTGATGCCTGGGCAACTTCTTTACCAAATGCGGTAATGTAAATTTTACGGCCGATTGTTTCAATTAAAGGAATATCAAACTGGCTCTGGAAATTCTTCAGCTGAATAGATACAGCCGGTTGGGTAAGGTGCAGCTCTTCTGCGGCTTTTGTAATGCTCTGCGTCTGTGCAACTTTCAGAAAAATCTGTAATTGATGAAGTGTGTAATTCATAAAATATTTTTATGTAATTCATTTCAAATATAAATAAAAATATATTAACAACGCATAATACATTTGCCATGTAAATCTTTAAAACCATTTTTAGATGAAGAAAATTACGGTTGCAAAAGGAGACGGTATAGGTCCGAAATTATGGATGCTACTCTTGCCATAATAATGGCTGCAGGCGCACAAATCGAAATTAAAGAGATTGAGGTTGGCGAAAATGTTTACCTCAGCGGCAACACTTCAGGCATTGCAAAAGAATCATGGGATGTCATCAGGAGAAACAAAGTTTTCCTTAAGGCGCCTATCACTACGCCACAGGGCGGAGGTTACAAAAGCTTGAACGTTACCACTCGTAAATTCCTGGGCCTGTATGCCAATGTACGGCCTTGTATAAGCCTGCATCCTTTTGTACAAACCAAACACCCAGTTATGGATGTTGTGATCATCCGTGAAAATGAGGAAGACCTTTATGCCGGGATTGAGCACCAGCAAACTGATGAAGTGGTACAGTGCCTAAAGCTTATATCAAGGCCAGGCTGCGAAAAGATCGTTAGATACGCTTTTGAATATGCTAAGCAGTATGGCCGCAAAAAGGTTACCTGCTTTACGAAAGACAATATCATGAAGCAGACCGACGGGCTTTTCCATAAAGTGTTTGATGAGATTGCAGCTGAATATCCCGATATTGAAAACGAACACTGGATTATTGATATAGGCGCAGCCAAAATGGCTGATACTCCTGAGGCTTTTGACGTAATTGTTATGCCAAACCTTTATGGCGACATTCTCTCTGATGTTGCTGCGCAAATAGCAGGTTCTGTGGGCCTTGCAGGTTCATCAAACATTGGTGAGGAGTGTGCCATGTTTGAAGCTATACACGGGTCGGCACCGCGCCGCGCCGGGCAAAATATGGCCAACCCTTCAGGGCTTTTACAGGGCGCTGTAATGATGCTGAACCACATAGGGCAGACTGCTGTTGCTGAAAAGGTGCAAAACGCATGGTTAAAGACTATTGAAGACGGTATACATACATATGACATGTACAAAGAAGACATAAGCACCCGCCTCGTGGGTACAAAAGAATTTGCTGAGGCTGTAATTGCTAATCTTGGGAATGTACCGTCACAACTTAAACCGGTAAGCTACAGCAACAGCGCTGCAATTGAACTGCCCGTTTACAAAAGGCGTACTCCTGCAGTAAAAGAGTTAACGGGTGTTGACCTTTTTGTTCACTGGACAGGCACTGACCCTGAGCAGCTCGCGGTAATTGTTAAAAAGATTGAACAGCATGACCTGCAGCTTTCAATGATTACAAACAGGGGTATAAAAGTATGGCCTGAAGGCTTTAGTGAGACATTCTGCACAGACCATTGGCGCTGCCGCTTCAAGAAAGGGGGCAATGCAATGTCTAATAAAGATATCATAACCCTGCTGAGCGCCTGCGAAGAAATGGGCATAGATGTTATAAAAACTGAAAACCTATACAAGTTTGATGGAAAAGATGCTTACTCGCTTGGGCAGGGTCAGTAAAATGACAAGGCGGGGTAAAAAAGAATTTATTTTGTTGATGGTGTTTGTGGGTACAGGGGCAGCTTTACTGCTGTCCCCCTGGCCCTACAGCAAAGAAGCACTTCCTGCAATAACAATAATTACAGCATGTTTAATGTTTAAATTACTTAAAACAGATGTCAAAATATAAACTAATTGATGGTGAGTTTACTGTTGCTGAAGCTAAAGAAATTATTGGCAATCTCCTGGAATATAAAATCCAGTTCCACAGCAGGCAAAATTTTAGCC
This sequence comes from Flavobacterium sp. J372, assembly GCF_024699965.1. Classification (NCBI taxonomy): domain Bacteria; kingdom Pseudomonadati; phylum Bacteroidota; class Flavobacteriia; order Flavobacteriales; family Flavobacteriaceae; genus Flavobacterium; species Flavobacterium sp. J372. The sequence continues at coordinate 2,389,446 of NZ_JAJOMZ010000004.1, read as the reverse complement.
ACGAAATACGCAATGGCCACAGCGATGATCAATCGCTTAAAAGAAAACTGGAGCTTACACGTACAAAAGAATTGTTTCTTGAACAGATGTCAGGCTTAGATGCTAATCAGAAGCTTGTAATAAATGCCGATATATTAATAGATTAATGTTTGCCACACGAACTTTACTTATTGTCACCAAACACCGCAAAGAACAGGTAATTGCTCCGCTATTAAAACAGGCCCTTGGAGTAAACTGTATCGTGGCAGATGGCTTTGATACCGACAAGCTTGGCACATTTACGGGTGAAGTTGAGCGTGAGGATGACGCACTTGTAACATTGCGCCGCAAGTGCGATGAAGGGATGCAGGCTTTTAAATGTGACCTTGTTGTTGCGAGTGAAGGTTCATTTGGCCCGCATCCTTCGGTATTTTTTGCTGCAGCTGACGATGAACTCCTGATGCTTGTTGATAAGCAGAACAATCTTGAAATAATCGCGAGGGAACTATCACTTGAAACGAATTTCAGCAGCGCTGAGATTTGTAATCATGAACAGTTAGAAAAATTCCTTGAGTTAGCATGCTTTCCAAGCCATGCAGTCATCATCCGCAAAAGCAGGAATAGCAATGAAGGCATTATTAAAGGTATAACAGACGCCAATCAACTCTTTAAGCTCAGCGAGGAATACCTTGAAAAATATGGCAGCTATACTATTGAAACCGATATGAGGGCTATGCATAACCCTAAGCGTATGAATGTCATAGCAAAAGCTGCTGAGAAGCTGGTTGAAAAGATTAAATCTCTTTGTCCACAATGTTCTTTGCCGGGCTTTGGCGTAACAGAAGTTCGTAAAGGTTTGCCTTGCGAGCTGTGCGGCTTTGGCACGGCATCAACATTAAGCCATATCTACACTTGTGCAGGCTGTACTTATACTGAAGAAAAACTATACCCAAACGGTGTGCAGGCCGAAAACCCCATGTACTGCAATATATGTAACCCATGAGAGGAACCATTGTAACAAAAGATATTGCTGCCGCCTCAGCAGCCCTGCAATCAGGAGAGGTGATAGGGATGCCGACAGAAACCGTTTACGGGCTGGCAGCTGTGATTGATTCACATGAAGCGCTTACGCGGATATTTGATATTAAAAAACGCCCCCGCAACAATCCTCTAATACTTCATATTTCTGACGTGATGCAACTTGATGAGGTTGCGGCTTCAATACCCGAAGCAGCCAGCGCTCTTGCCTCTGCCTTTTGGCCGGGGCCTCTTACATTGCTGCTAAAAAAACATCCATCTGTACCTGGTATTATTACAGCCGGACTGGAGACCGTTGCTGTGCGCGTACCTAATCATCCTGTAACAATTGAACTGCTGAAAGCTGTAGGAAAACCGGTTGCAGCGCCCAGTGCAAACCCTTTTGGGAGCATAAGCCCTACTGAAGCTTCACATGTACATAAATACTTCAATGGACAGATACCGCTGATACTTGACGGTGGCTCTTGCGCTGTAGGTATTGAATCAACCATTGTGGGTTTTGAAAACAATATAGCTGTAATACACCGGCACGGAACGATATCTGAAGCGCAGATTACTGCTGTTTGTGAAACTACAAAAGTACACAGCGGCGGAGCAAAACCTGTAGCCCCCGGCATGTATCCGCGTCATTATGCACCCAAGACACCTTTAATATTTTCAAATGATGTTTCAGAACTCCTGCAAAAGTTTAGTGACAGAAAAGTGGGGCTGCTATATTATGGTGAAAAGCCTGCAGGAATTGAAAGCTGCACGGTAACGTGTTCACTTAGCAAAACATCAGATCTTAATGAGGCTGCTGCCAATTTGTACACATCATTACACCGGCTTGATGCATGCTGGCTTGACCTGATCATTGTACAGAAATTCCCTGATGATGGCGTAGGCCGGGCACTGAATGATAAGCTTAAAAGAGCAAATTACGGAACAATAATAACCTAACCTTATGAACATAAACTTATTGGCCGAGAATTTAACCAATCCGGCATTGTTATTTTTTATATTGGGCATTGTGGCTGTTTATTTAAAAAGCGACCTTGCAATTCCGCCAAACTCTTCAAAATTTATATCACTATACCTGCTTTTTGCCATTGGCTTCAAGGGTGGGCAGGAGCTGTCACATGAAGTTTTTACCTTAGAAATATTATGGGCCATGCTCTTTGGCGTCGGGCTGGCATTGCTGATTCCGCTATATGTGTTTTTCATACTCAGGAAAAAATTTAATGTTTATGATTCAGGTGCAATTGCTGCTGCGTATGGCTCGGTAAGTGCGGTTACCTTTGTTACGGCAGCCTCTTACCTTGAACTGCAGGGCCAGCAGCTTACGGGGCATATGGTAGCTATTATGGCGCTTATGGAATCGCCGGCCATTATTGCGGGATTAATCCTTATCTCAATCTTCAGCAAAGAAGACAGCAGCGTGAGCAAGCGCTCTGTAATTCATCATTCGCTTACAAATGGCAGCGTGTTGCTTATTTTGGGGAGCCTTATAATAGGTTATTTGGCAAATGCTGAACAAGCACAAGGTATTAAACCATTCACGAATGATCTCTTCAAAGGATTTCTCGCCATATTCCTGCTAGATATGGGTATTGTAAGTGGCAGGAAGCTGGGCAGCTTATTCAGGCGGGGCTGGTTTCCGTTTGCCATTGGTATTGTAGTACCGTTGTTAAACGGGGTTGCAGTTGCTTTTGCAAGCCAGATTGTAACACATAACATGGCTGACAGATTTATTTTTGCTGTGCTGGCAGCAAGCGCATCTTACATAGCTGTACCCGCGGCCATGAAAATCGCTGCGCCTAAAGCAAACCCCGGTTTTTACCTGCCAATGGCACTCGGTGTAACGTTTCCTTTAAATATAACACTAGGGTTTCCGTTGTATTATCTTGTGGCGGGACTTTAAACAAATAAGCAGATGGAATTTGCTTAAATATTATCAATTAAAAAGCGACATTACGCCGCTTTTTAATTGATATAAGAAAACATATAGGATATTGTGATATTAAGCTTTTGGTATCGTGAGCGTGAATGTAGTGCCCTGCCCAACGGTTGAACTTACGGATATAGTACCTTTATGTTTCTCCATAATCCTTTTGCTGATGGATAGCCCAAGGCCTGTACCTTTCGTATCAGATGTAAGCCTTGTAAATACATTAAATATCTTTTCAAGATGTTCTGCAGCGATGCCAATCCCGTTATCGGTTACCGAGATAACAATTTTATCTTCATTTTCAACTGATTCTATTGTGATTTCAGCCACATCATTCTCATTATACTTAATCCCGTTTGCAATAACATTTTGCAATACCTGTGTAATCATAGACTCATCTGCATACAGTCTATGGGGGGTATTGTTGTTGATTATAACAGAACCCGGGGCATGGCTGTCAAGCATGGTATTGCGTATTACCTGCACAACTTGTTCAAGGTCTACATCTGTCAGATTTGTTTGTGATGCATTTACTTTAGAGAACTGCAGCAATGTCTGCACCAATGTACGCATTCGGTGGCTTGCGGCTGTGGCTTTAGAAATATATCCCAAAGAACTTTCATCCAGCACATCTTTATTACGTTCGGCAAGCATGCTCAGGTACATGCTTATTGTTTTAAGCGGGGCCTGCAGGTCATGCGATGCAAAACCGGCAAATTGTTCCAGGTCATTATTGCTCTGCACCAGGTTTTCGTTGGCAATACGAAGTTCTTCAGTTCTTTTGGCTACAGTCTTCTCAAGAATTTCCTCATTGCGCTTTTGCTGCTCTATGTTGGTTGCAGTGCCAACCCAGCAGGCTATTTCACCATTTTCATCCAACTGTGGTACACCGCGGTTAAGGTGCCAGTAATATTTCCCGTCTGCTGCCAGTATTCTGTTTTCGATTTCAAAAGGCACTTTATCTTCAAGGGCCTTCTTCCATTTTTGCATACTTATTTCCTGGTCGTGGGGATGCATAGAATTTATCCATGCCCATGCTTCAAGTTCTGCTATTGTCTTACCTGTAAATTCAAGTGTTCTTTTATTAAAGTAATCAAGTGTCCCGTCGGCTTTTGCAGTCCACACAATCTGAGGCATGGCATCTGCCATAAAACGCATTCTCTGTACAGTAGCATTCAGTTCAGCAGTACGCTCAGCAACCTTACGCTCAAGCTCTTTTGGCGACTGTAACAACAGGGCCTGTGGCATAATTCTGTAAAGCGCCACAATGGTTGCCCACGAAACTATGGCGGTAACTAAACGGGCAAAAGCACTTATGCGGTAAATAGGGAACCAGAATATAACGGCATCAATAAGGTGTGTCGCACCGCAGGCCAGGATAAAGGCGCCAAACAGCCAGAAAATTTTAGTGAAAGGCAAGTCTTTACGCGTTCTTATAAAACGCACAAGTATTATAGGTATAGTAAAATATGCTGCCCAAATGGCAACGTCAGATAATATATAAAGCCAGCCATGGAATTCACTCCATTTGCCGCAATGCCATCTGGCAGGGAATGATCCTGTATCGAAGAATTTCTGAAGAAATTCATTTATCTCCTGCATTGGTAGTAGCTAATAGTATGGATGATTACAATCAGCTTATCGGCGAACCTATAAGCCTTCAAATGTACGCAACCATTGTGATAAAATTGTGAATGGTTATATCAGATTTAACATTTGTTAAAAACATTTTCAATCGTAATTGCCAATCAGTAATGACAACTACTATGAGACAGAAATATATATCATTGCTTTTAGTGGCACTAACTAATGGCGTTAGACAAAATATCACATCAATAGCTGTAACAGGCCTGACGCCGGCGAATCAGAAAAGCAGGATTTGCATCGTGAATACATCCATAAGCAATCAACAAGGTCTGTAAGCATATGAAATAGAAGCCCGATACCTATAATATTAAACGGTTTCCGAAAAAACAGAAGCACCACATATACCAACATGGCATAATATGTATGTAAAAAATGAAAATTGATGCTGCACCGGTTTGCTTTAAATACTGGTGCTGCAAATAAATGGTCTAAGTCAACCAGCATAGTAGCTAACAAAATGATATATGCTTTTTTCCAGTCTTTTTTTAAAAATACATATGCAATAGCTAATGGGAATACCAAGTGTAAAAAGTAGTGCACAAATGTCTGCATATATACGTGAGAATTTATACTATAACCCAAATGTAATTATTCAATGGATGTAAATCGAATATAATCCTTAATTTTAGCTGTAATAAAAAACCATACAAATGAAAATACTTGCCCTGGCCGGAAGCAGCAGTAAACAATCTATCAACAAAAAACTCGCAACCTACGCTTCTACGCTTTTTGAAGCCGATGAAAAAGATATCATCGATCTTAATGATTATGAATTGCCGCTTTTCAGCGTGGATATTGAGAAGGAACTAGGTAAGCCTGATGTAGCCCGCGCATTTCTTGACAGGATTGAATGGGCAGATGTTATAGTGCTTTCTGTAGCCGAGCATAACGCAGGCCTTACTGCAGCATTCAAAAATATCTACGACTGGGCATCGCGCCAGAAAAAAGAGGTGTGGAGCCACAAACCTATGCTTTTGCTTTCAACATCACCGGGGCGTAGGGGAGGCCAAAGCGCTATGGAGGCCGCTAAAATAAGCCTTCCTCATTATGGCGGGAATATTAAAGCCACATTTTCGTTACCGTCATTCAATGAAAATTTTGATGTGGAGTCGGGCAAAATATCCAATAAAGAACTTGATGATGCGTTAAAAGCTATTATCAGGGACTTTGATTATGAACAGGCATCTACTTAAAACGTTAGGGTATATCCGCCGGCTGCTGCTGGGCATCCTTATTTTAATCGGGGCATATCTTTTAGCATGTGCGCTTATTCCGCTTATTCCGGTAAACACATCTCCTGTAAAAAGCGGAGACGTTACTGTTTATATCAACTCTAATGGTGTTCATACCGATATATTCGTTCCTGTTAAGAATGAAATTAAAGACTGGAGCCGGGACCTTTTGTATACTCACACACGCTCGAAGGACAGTATTATGAACTTCGTGGCATTCGGTTGGGGCGATAAGGGCTTCTACCTCGACACACCTGAATGGAGCGACCTAAAGGCAAGCACGGCGGCCAAGGCGGCTTTTTACTTGGGTACATCGGCAATGCATACGCGTTTTTATAAAGAAGTTAAAGAAGATGATGAGTGCGTGAAGCTCACCATCAGCAACGATGATTACAAGAGCCTGGTAAAATATATTCAGGAAAGCTTTCAGTACGATGATGGTAAAAAAGTGTTGTGGATAGCCGACAGAAGCTATGGCGATTATGATGCTTTTTACGAAGCCAATCGCACCTACAGCCTTTTTTACACCTGCAATACCTGGGCAAATAATGCCCTGAAAGCAGCCAACCAGCGCGCCTGCCTGTGGACACCCCATGATAAGGGGATATTTTATCACTATAGCAACTAAGCTATCAGCTGCTGAGCCAGTAGCTAAGAAGCTTCCTCAAAACTGGCATCCTTCTTGAATATCTCTCTGTATGAAACATTTGTCAACAATAGTAGTGGGGCTGTTAGCAATGTTTAGTCTGGCGGCCAATGCAGGAGATTATAAAAATGTTGATGTAAAAGTAAGGTCATACCCAACGGCATTCGCATCACCTGATAAGCTGGCTGCACATATCAGTAAAGATTTTTATCGGGAGGAAGACAAAGCCCGTGCCCTTTTCACCTGGATGGCGCATAATATAAAATATGACCCTTCACCAAACGCTGCCGGTAGGAGAAACAGGAATATCTCATATTCATCTCAGGCTGAGCGTAGTGCTAAAATTGAAGCGGCAGATAACGAACTCGCAATAAAAACATTACGCTCAAGAAAGGGAGTATGCAATGGTTACGCAACTTTGTACAAAGTTACAGCGGAAGAAATGGGGCTAAAGAGCGAAATAATATACGGCAGCGCCAAGAACAACCCGGCGCAAATAGGTAAAGGGCCATCAGGAATCAATCATGCCTGGAATGCCGTCAGGATAAATGGCGTATGGAAACTGCTAGATGTTACCTGGGGTGCAGGCGGATTTGCCGCCAGTGCCGGTTCAGGTTTTGATGACAGCTACTTTTTTACGAGTCCCGACCTGTTTTTCATGAATCATTTCCCTGAAAATGAAAACTGGCTGCTTACTTCAAAAACGGTTTCGGAATTTGCAGCTTTACCGTTGGTATATAATCTTAATTATCAACTGGTTTCCCCTGTGATGGGTATAATTATAACAGGTACAGGTGAGAAGACGTTATTCAAAATTAAGGGATTTAAGGCTACTGATGAAGTGATGTACCAATATACTTCTGCCGCATTTGCAAACAAGGTTTTTCCAAAAATCAATGACGGTGCAGGCGAATTTAATCTGGTTTTAGGAGACAATGCGAAAGGGACGCTTACAATATTCGTCAACAAGAAACCGTTGGTGTCATATAAGTTAACTGCCGGGAATTAACAAATCATGGCATCTTATTTGGATAGTATCTGGCATGAAAAAATTATCACAGCTACTCACATTACTGCTTTTGCTTTTTAGTACAGCAACCTATGCTCAGGATTATGCAAAAGTTGATAACATAATTTCGGCTTATCCTGCATCATTTAAATCTGTTGATGCCCTTGCCGAAAAAATAAGTGCCGACTTTACGTCTGATGAAGATAAAGCCCGTGCTATTTTCACGTGGATTGCTACCAACGTGAAATACGATATGGAGGCTTACAATTCCCGTCAGGCACCTGCAGGCTTTTCATACCGCACGCCGGAAGAAAAGGAAATAAAACTCCGAAAAATGCGTGAAGACCTTGCATTGAAAACTTTAAAGACCAAAAAGGGCGTATGCGAAGGTTATTCAACTTTATATGAGCGCCTTGCGCATAAGACTGGCCTTGAAGCGGAAATTATTCCCGGCACATCTAAATCACACCCGACGCATATCGGTAAACAACCCGGTGCCAGCGACCATGCCTGGAACGCTGTAAAAATAAATGGCAAATGGCAGCTGATAGATGTTACCTGGGGTGCCGGTACCGTAGTAGGAGAGAAGCCTGTATTCCAATTCCGCTTTAATGACAGTTACTTTCTTACGGAGCCTAAAGATTTTGTAATAAATCATTACCCCGACGATGAGAAATGGTTATTGTCAAAAGAGCTTACTAAAGCCGATTTTGCCGACACACCGCTTTATTACAGCAATTACCTTATGGGTGGCTATGAATTTGCCAGCCCCGGCGTAGGTACTTTTACCAATAAAATGGCTAATGTAGTTCCGTTCAAAATAAAGAATCTTAAGCCCACAGACAAAGTTGCATACACCTTTAGCAAAGACCGGGTTTTTAAAGAAGTAAATCCGCGGAAAAATGGCGATATGGCCGAGTTTGAGGTACAGCTTCCGCCGAATTCCAACGGATACCTTACGGTTTTTATCAACCAGCGCTCGGTTGCTGCCTACAGGATAAACAGGAATTAGTTTAAACTATAAAACACTCCGCCGGATGTTAAGATACTTTTGATAAGTTTCATGCATCCGGCTTTCATTTTTTGTGCAAATACGGTATATTAGCGCAAAATCGACTTTATTTCATGCTGGAACAAAATCAGTATACTGAAGATAATATCCGCTCGCTCGACTGGAAAGAGCACATCCGTATGCGCCCCGGTATGTACATCGGCAAACTGGGAGACGGCTCATCGCCTGATGATGGTATCTACATCCTTATCAAAGAGGTGATTGACAACTCTATTGATGAGTTTGTAATGGGTACCGGCAAGACCATCGAAGTGACAGTAAAAGACAAAACCGTAAGCGTACGCGACTTTGGCCGTGGGATACCGCTGGGTAAGGTGGTTGACGTGGTGAGCAAAATGAACACCGGCGGTAAGTACGACTCCAAGGCCTTCAAGAAATCTGTTGGGCTGAATGGTGTGGGTACGAAAGCGGTAAATGCATTGTCGAATTACTTCAGGGTTGAGTCAGTTCGCGATAACCAGATAAAGGCAGCAGAGTTTTCGGCCGGTGAGCTTGTGAAGGAAGAAGACCTTGCCGAAACTACTAAGCGCAAAGGGACAAAGGTAACCTTCACGGCAGACGACACAATATTCAAGAATTACAAGTACCGCAACGAGTACATTGTAAAGATGCTTAAGAATTATTGTTACCTGAATACCGGGCTGACGATAATTTATAACGGCGAAAAATTTTATAGTGACAACGGCCTTGCAGATTTGCTTGGCGAGACCATTGCTGAGGAAGACAGGATTTATGACATCATCCACCTTAAGGATGATGACATAGAGATTGCGATGACGCACAGCAAGACCCAGTACAGCGAGGAATATTACTCGTTCGTCAATGGGCAGAATACCACACAGGGAGGTACGCATTTAGGAGCCTTTAGAGAGGCGATTGTGCGAACGATTAAGGAATTTTACAATAAGAATTTTGAAGCGTCAGACATCCGTAAATCAATTGTGAGCGCCATAAGCGTTAAGGTGGAAGAGCCAGTATTTGAATCGCAGACCAAGACCAAGCTTGGTTCGACAGAGATGGGGTCCGAACTCGCCGAGCGTACGTGCGTTTGTGAACGATTTCATCAAGAACAAGCTTGACAACTTCCTGCACCGCAATCCGGAAGTAGCTGATGCATTACTAAAAAAAATATTGCAGGCGGAACGCGAGCGCAAAGAATTATCCGGTATACGCAAATTGGCACGTGACAGGGCAAAAAAAGCAAGCCTTCACAACAAAAAGCTACGTGACTGTCGTGTACACTTGACTGATGCCAAGAATCCTAGAAGTTTAGAAAGTACGCTGTTCATAACCGAAGGTGATTCGGCTTCAGGTTCCATCACCAAATCGCGCGATGTTAACACACAAGCGGTTTTCAGCCTTCGCGGTAAGCCTTTGAACTCGTATGGCATGAGCAAAAAGATTGTGTATGAGAACGAAGAATTCAACCTTCTGCAGGCCGCGCTTGACATTGAGGAGGAGATGGAGAACCTGCGCTATAACAACATCGTGATCGCTACCGATGCCGACGTTGACGGTATGCACATACGCCTGCTGCTGATAACGTTCTTTTTGCAGTTCTTCCCAGAGCTTATCAAGGAGAACCACCTGTATATTTTACAGACGCCGTTGTTCCGCGTAAGGAACAAAAAAGAAACCATATACTGCTACAGCGAAGAAGAGCGCCGCAATGCGATAGAGAAGCTGAAAGGCAAACCCGAGATAACACGATTTAAGGGACTGGGAGAAATTTCGCCTGACGAGTTCAAGCACTTCATAGGCCAGGAGATACGCCTTGACCCTGTGCAGCTCGATAGCGCAACATCAATACAAAACCTGCTGGAATTTTACATGGGTAAGAACACACCCGACAGGCAGGAGTTTATAATCAATAACCTGAAAGTGGAGCTGGATGTGGTGGAGTAAAATATTGCTACACGTTTTAAATAGAATTGAGATTGGAGTTTCAATATAAATGAACGAAGAAGAAAACCTAAACCCCTTCGAAGGGGAGCATTTTTACGAGAAGCAGGACAACCCTGATAGCGGCGAGACCATTACCAAGGTAACCGGCATGTATAAAGACTGGTTCCTGGATTATGCGTCATACGTTATCCTGGAGCGTGCGGTGCCTGCCATTGAGGACGGGTTTAAGCCCGTGCAGCGCCGTATTATGCACTCGCTCAAAGAGCTCGATGATGGCCGCTATAACAAAGTAGCCAACGTAGTGGGACATACCATGCAGTACCACCCGCACGGCGATGCCAGTATTGGTGATGCCATGGTGCAGATAGGCCAGAAAGAACTGCTTATTGATACGCAGGGTAACTGGGGTAACATCCTTACCGGTGATGGCGCCGCGGCTTCACGTTACATTGAGGCGCGACTGTCGAAATTTGCACTAGAGGTGTTGTACAGCCCTAAGATCACCACATGGCAGCTGTCGTATGACGGGCGCCGTAATGAGCCGGTGAACCTACCTGTGAAGTTCCCGCTGCTGCTCGCTCAGGGCGCTGAAGGTATTGCGGTAGGCTTATCTACAAAGGTACTTCCGCATAACTTTAATGAGTTGATTGATGCTTCCATAAAAATATTAAAGAACAAGCCGTTTACGCTGTTCCCTGATTTCCCGACTGGTGGTATTGCAGACATATCTAATTACAATGACGGCATGCGCGGTGGTCGTGTGCGTGTGCGGGCCAAAATTTCACAGCTTGATAAAAGCACGCTCGTAATTACACAAATACCGTTCTCAACAAATACAGGTACGCTGATTGACAGTATCCTGAAAGCCAACGAGAAAGGCAAGATAAAAGTTAAGAAGATTGAGGACAATACGGCCGCTGATGTTGAGATACTCATTCATCTTCCGCCGGGTGTTTCTCCTGATAAAACCATTGATGCGCTATTCGCTTTCACGGCATGCGAAACATCGGTAGCGCCGCTGGGGTGTGTTATTGAAGACAATAAGCCGTACTTTGTAGGTGTTAGTGATATGCTTCGAATCTCCACAAAGCGTACAGTAGATTTACTAAAACGTGAACTTGAAATTCAGCTGGATGAACTTGAAGAACAATGGCATTTCCAGTCGCTTGAGCGTATTTTCATCGAAAACAGGATTTACCGCCTTATTGAAGAGGAAGAAACATGGGAAGGCGTTATCCGTGCTATCGATGAGGGGTTAAAGCCTTTTACCAAGCACCTGAAGCGCGCCGTGACCGAGGAAGATATTGTTCGCCTTACGGAAATCCGCATCAAGCGCATCTCTAAGTTTGACATTGATAAGGCACAGGAAAAAATTGAAGCTCTTGAAGGCGAAATAGAGCAGGTGAAGCACCATCTGGAGAATCTTATTGATTTTGCCATCAGCTACTTCCAGGGGCTGAAAGACCGCTACGGCAAAGGCCGCGAGCGCAAGACCGAACTCCGCAGCTTTGATAACATTGAGGCGACCAAAGTAGTACTTAGAAACACTAAACTATATGTAAACCGTGAGGAAGGCTTTATTGGTACCGGACTTAAGAAAGACGAATATGTAGCCGACTGCAGTGATATTGACGACGTCATAGTATTCCTGCGTGATGGCAGCATGATGGTGACTAAAGTTGATGTAAAGACTTTTGTGGGTAAAGACATCATACACGTTTCGGTATTTGATAAGAACGACAAACGAACCATTTACAACATGATTTACCGCGATGGTAAGTCGGGCCCATCATACGTCAAGCGTTTTAATGTGTCAGGCATCACCCGTGATAAGTTGTATGATCTTACGCAGGAAAAGCCGGGCTCTCAGGTGCTGTATTTCTCGTGCAACCCTAATGGTGAGGCTGAGGTTGTGACAATACTGCTGCGTCAGGTAGGAAGCGTGAAAAAGCTGAAATTCGATCTTGATTTTGCGAATCTCGCTATAAAAGGGCGTAACTCTAAAGGTAATACCGTTACAAAATACCCTATCAAAAAAATAGAGCTTAAGGAAAAAGGCATCTCTACCCTGAAACCGCGCCGCGTGTGGTTTGATGATACGGTGCAAAGGCTGAACGTTGATGGCAGGGGAGAACTGCTTGGTGAATTCCGCCCGAACGACAGGCTGCTTATCATTAACCAAAATGGTAAAGTGAAAACTATTATACCGGAACTTTCAACACGTTTTGATGACGGTATGATAGTGCTGGAAAAAATGGGTGCCTAAAAAGCCGATATCCGCCATTTACTATGACGGCGAGAAGCAAAAGTACTTTGTAAAGCGTTTCCTTATTGAAAATGAGAATAAGGAAGAACTGTTCATTACAGAGCATCAGGACTCACAACTGGAAATTGTATCTACGGATTACAGGCCGGTAGCTGAGGTGGTTTTCGCTAAAGTAAAAGGCGTTCAAAAAGAAAACCAGGTGGTTGACCTTGAGGATTTTATTGCCGTAAAAGGCATTAAGGCGCTAGGAAACCAATTGACAGGCGATAAGCTGAAGCAGATAAACCTGCTTGACCCGCTGCCGTATGAGGCGCCTGAAGAAGAAATCCCGGAAGAGATGGAAGTTAGCGGCGAAGAAAATCTTACTGATGAGGATGCGCCGGTAACCCTTGATGATGACGGACAAATAACTTTAAGTTTAGATTAAAAAAACCCCGCTACGGCGGGGTTTTATATTACATTGATCCGGTTTTAGATTTTCGCATTTTCATATTGATGAACTCGACTGCCAATGAGAATGCTATGGCAAAATAAAGATAGCCTTTAGGCACGGTACCAATCTGCTGGCCTGCAAGTTCTGCGTGTGAAAGGTGCATGCTTTCGGTTATCAGCATAAAGCCTATAAGTATCAGGAAAGCGAGGCCCAGTATTTGTATTGACGGGTTGGCATTTACAAAATTGCCTACAGGCACAGCGAAGAGCATCATAATACCTACCGAAATCACAACTGCTGTAATCATAATATATAAAGCGCCTTCGAGTCCGTTGGTCATGCCTACAGCAGTTAGGATAGAGTCAACCGAGAAAATCAGGTCTATCATTAATATTTGCAGTATTACATTACCAAATGATTTTTTGGCTGATGAAGCGATGGTTTTTTCTTCTTCGCCTTTATGGTCTACTTTTTCATGTATCTCTTTGGTACTCTTATAAATAAGGAAAAGTCCGCCAAGCAGCAATATCAGTGCCTGACCTGTAAGCTTGCCGCTGAACCATCCCCAATCCCAATCAAAAATTGTTGACTTCATCGCGATAAGCAGTGTAATACCAAACAGCAGCCCGATACGCATGAACATAGCCAGGAACAAACCTATGCGAGTTGCTTTCTTTCGGTCTTCAACCGGTAGTTTACCTGTAACAATAGATATAAATATGATATTGTCAATACCCAGTACAATCTCCAGGAAAGTGAGGGTAAGCAGTGCAACCCATGCATCAGGATTAGCTAAAAATTCCATTGGTTCAGGATGTTAGTTAAGTTTTGTTACGGTACCTTTCTGTTTGTTGGCGTCACCCACAAAGGAATACTCAAAGGTATATGAATTTCCGTTGGTAGACAATATTTTCATATGTACAGCCTTTTGCTCCTGCATGTTTTTCGGGTGTATCTTTTCCAGGATATACTCACAGTCATTTATCCAGCGGATTGATGCCGTGTCGGTTTTTCCTTCAAAAGTTTCAATTTCAATGTCTCCGGCACGCTCAAAAACAGTAGTTTTCTTTTTACCGTCAATTTCATACTCGAATCTAAACTTACCGGTTTTAAAGTCGTTGCAGTTGCGCTCTACATTATAGCATGATGCCAGCGTTACAAAAAGTAGCAATGTAACTAAATATCTCATTTATTTTCAGTATTTGAAAGTCGGTTAAGCTCATTGTCTGTGAAGTTGCGGACAGTTTTCTCCTGTGAGAATTTATCAGCATTGTATTGTTTAGAGCTGTTGCGCGGAATGGAAAGGCTGTCCCACGCAGATTGCTTAAGCATTTTACCGTAGAATACAATCTGCCCGATATGATAAGGGTAATGCGCCAACTGGCGGTTTATAGCCTCTATAATGGTATGGCCTTCGTTACGTATATAAATGATATGATGCAGGTGATCGGCTGTAACTGTGTCTAACGCTTTAAACAGGCATTCCCATCCTTCATTCCATTTTTGCAGGAGTGTTTCTTTATTTGTGTACGGATTTTCAAACTCGTCGTCACGATTGCGCCATTCTTTCTCACCATCGCTTGTGAGGAAGTCGGTCCACCGGCTCATCATGTTGCCGTGCAGGTGCTTCACGATGATGGCGATGCTGTTGGTATCATCGTTAGCGCTATAAAAAAGCTGTTCCGGCTCAAGTTGTGACATGGCTTTTTCACCGAGCATTTTATAGTATTGAAACTGTTTGCGTACACTTTCAATATAGGCTGTGGTTGCTTCCATCAGTCAATCATGCTTTTTAGTATTGTACGTATTCCCATAAACATATACCAAATAGCCATAAGGCATAAAATTGCACCCAGGCCGAGTATAGGTATAAATAACGGATGCCCCTGGTTTTTAAACGAACTGTGTATCACTACCGGCCCCAATATAAAAAGCGGCAAGGTAAGGGCAAGGTAGCGCACACCGCGCATTAATGTTTTTTTATCTGTTGGCATAGGCATCTATTGCTATTCGTACATTTTTATGCTCATCAAGAAGCGCTTTCGCTTCTTCGTACGAAATGTTTATCTCATCCATAATCATGCGCACACCGCGATCTACCAGCTTATGATTGCTCAGTTGCATATCTACCATCTTATTGCCTTTGACACGCCCAAGCTGAATCATAGCTGATGTACTTATCATGTTTAACACCAGCTTTTGGGCGGTACCGGCTTTCATACGTGAGCTCCCTGTAACAAATTCAGGACCAGTCACTACTTCTACAGGATATTGCGCCGTGGTAGCAAGTGGGCTTCCCTGGTTACAGGTTATACAGCCTGTGGCTATGTTATTCGCATTGCACATTTCTAACCCGCCAATAACATAAGGTGTTGTGCCCGAAGCGGCTATCCCAATCACTATATCTCTCTCGTTAATGTTGTATTCACAAAGGTCTTTCCAGGCTTGCTCGCGGTCATCTTCGGCAAACTCAACAGCGCGACGTATGGCAGTATCGCCGCCGGCTATGAGGCCTATGACTAAATCAAATGGTACGCCGAAAGTAGGAGGGCATTCACTTGCATCAACAATACCCAAGCGCCCGCTTGTACCCGCGCCAATATAAAATAAACGCCCGCCATTGCGAAGCTTCTCAACCACTTTTGCAGCCAAAGCTTCAATCTGCGGCAGCGCCTTTTCAATTGCCAGGGGTATGGTTTTATCTTCGTTGTTTATGTTTTGAAGCAGCTCACCAAGCGGCATTTTTTCAAGATGCACATATTTTGATGATTGCTCGGTTGTCCGGGTGAAAGACATAGCGTTAGTTTTCTCTAAAATTATATAAAATATGCGAAGATTACACCAAGAATTATCGCTAAAAGCTTAGCCATATTGAATTTGTGGTTCTCGCCGCTTTCAAAGATTATGGTTGATGAAATATGAAAAAGTATCCCCACAACAATAGCCGATATTTCTGTGTAGTAATGGCTTACGAAATGCAGTTCGGCGCTTAGCAATGTGCCCAGCGGAGTCATTGCCGCAAACGCCGCCATAAAAAGCATAACGGCAACTTTATTAAGCCCTGAATTGACAAAAAATGCTGTCAGGATTATAGCGATAGGGAAATGGTGTATGGCAATTCCCCAGGCCATATCATGGTGGTGGCTTACCGGCATACCTTCAAGCAGGGCATGTATGCACAGGCTAATGAAAAGCAGCCATGGCATTTTGTGAAGGTGATCATCTTTATGGGCATGCACATGCCCGTGTTCAGCGCCTTTTGAAAAGTATTCGAGAATGATCTGGAACACGATGCCGGCCATTATATAGATACCGATGATGTTGTTACCATGGGCGTGGGCATGGCCGTCATGTTCATGCCCGTGATGCGAATGCAGGCTTGCTTCATACACTTCAGGCAGTAAATGCATCACCGTAAGTGACAGAAGGAATGAGCCGCTAAATGCAAGCAGCAGTTTAAGGCTTTTTTTGTTGGAAGGCTTAAGCAGAAGCGCTGCCAGGTAACCTATAATAACCGACAGAAAGGGTAATAAATATATCATCATTTAAAAATCAGGATAAGGCGTTCTGATTCATTTTTGTAAAATTTCCGCAGCCTGTAATCACCGAAAATATCAAGAAGGTGTATCCCGGCTTCTTCCATCATGGCTTCAAAATCTTCAAGGGTAATAGCCTGCACACGCTCGGTAAAATGGAATTTCTTGCCTTTGTCCTCAAAATCAATTTCTTTAAAGATATGGCCGTCTTTTACGTAGCGCTTGATGTGAAAGTCAATACCGTCAACAGTTTTAGTCTCTTCAGGAACAAGATTATTGATTACGTTATGAACATTCATAAAATCAATCACACCAAAGCCATAATCGCTGAGGCTTTCGCATATTGCTTTTAGAGTACGCACGTTATCATTGTCATCTTCAAAATAGCCAAAGCTTGTGAAAAGGTTAAAGATAGCATCAAATTTTTCATTGAAGGGCTCACGCATGTCATGCACTGTAAAATGCAGCTTTTCATTCTCATGTTTTTTAGCTTCAGCAATGCTGTTTTCGCTCAAGTCGGCACCTGTAACATCATATCCCAGTTGGCTCAGGTATATAGAGTGCCGCCCTTTGCCGCAGGCCAGGTCAAGTATTTTAGCGTCTTCAGGAAGGTTAAGATAGTTAGTGAGGTTGTCCATAAAAAGCTGGGCTTCCTCATAATCTCGGTCTTTATAAAGTATGTGGTAGTAAGGCGTATCGAACCACGAGGCGTACCAGGTGTTTGTTTCTTTTTGCATGCGTTTGGCTTGTAATGCAAATGTAGTGCAATAAGCCGATAATTATAGGTTCTAAGGCACAAAAAAAAGCGCTGTATGTACAGCGCTTCTATTTATTTTTATCTTGTAAATTATTTTACCTGTTTTGCAAGCTCGTCAAGGGACTGCGCCACAACTACCCCGGGAAGTTTTACGGGAGCACCAAGCTGAGCTACAAAGCTGCCTTTAACATCACCTGTTTTGTAAGTTGTGAAACCAACACGGTAAAGTCCTGCCACAAGTGCTTTTGCAGGATTATTAACATCACTGGTAATGCGCATAAGCGAGTTGTACTTATTACCTGACGGCTGTGCAGGCATTTCGCTGCTGTCATCATTTGTTTCATATGATTTCCATGAAGCTTTTGAGGCTTTTGCCAAATCACCTTTAGAAACTATACCTTCCGCTCTTTCAAATGAAATCCAGGTATCAAAATATGATGCTGCATCTGCCTTGTTTTCCGTGTAAGCCGCAGATACATAATCAGAGCCTTCAGGTGCCATTTTCGCAGGTACTGGAGATGCCATCCTGATGCCAAGTTCAGGCGCTGCAGCCGGTATCCATACATACAGATAGTAGTAGTTTTTGCCGCCACGCACTTCATCTGGTTTTGAACCCGGCTTGATGTAGCCGTAGTAGCTAACCACATCAGTATACGGTACACGGATTTCTTTGCCCATTACCGATTTTTTACCCATTTCTGCGCCAAATTTGTCAAGCTTCTGGCCATAAGAGCAAACAGCGCCAAGGCTGAAAATTGCAATTAAAAGTTTTTTCATTGGTTAAGTTTTGTTAGTTACCTACTCTCCGGCTTTTCGGTTTCCGCCTAATCAGGAACGATTTGTTCTGATTCAATACCAAATGTAAATTAAATTTTGAATGATTAAGATTATTCATGTTAAAATTTTATTAACATTTCTTGCAATCACTTCTCCGAACGAAGTAGATTAAAATAGCTACTTTTGCATGGAATAAATTATGCTTGTGGAGAATTTTAAAATGATAGCCAAAACATTCTTCGGCTTTGAAGAAATACTGGCAAAAGAGTTACAGCAACTGGGTGCGCAGGAAGTAGAGCAGGGTGTGCGCATGGTAAGCTTCAAGGGTGATAAAGGCTTTATGTATAAAGCCAACATTGCGCTACGTACCGCTTTGAAAATATTGAAGCCTATATATAATTTCAGAGCCTACAATGAAGCCAGCCTTTACAAAGGCATGCAAACCCTTGACTGGAGCCAATACCTTTCGGCTAACCAGACGTTTGTAATTGACGTAACACTGTTTTCAGATCATTTTAACCACTCACAGTTTGTGGCTTTGAAAGCCAAAGATGCGATTGTTGACCAGTTTCGTGACAAATTCGGCAAACGCCCGAGCATAGATAAGGACCCATCCGGACGTGCGTATAAACCTCCATATTCACGGCGAACAGGTTTCTGTAGCGCTTGATACAAGTGGTGCCTCACTGCATCACCGCGGCTACCGTACTGCTACCAATATTGCACCTATAAACGAGGTACTTGCCGCTGGTATGCTGCTTTTAAGCGGGTGGGACGGTAGCAGCGACTTTGTTGACCCAATGTGCGGTTCGGGAACAATTCTAGCCGAAGCTGCGATGATTGCCTGCAATATACCGGCGAACATTAACCGCAAGGAGTTTGCCTTTGAAAAATGGAATGACTGGGATAATGACCTGTTTGATAAAATTATCGACTCGCTGATGAGCAAAACACGCGAGTTTCATTATACGATAAAAGGTACTGACAAAGCCCCAAGTGCAGTTGCCAAAGCGAAAGATAACATACGCAATGCCAACCTCGAGGAATATGTAACGATTACTGAAGAGAATTTCTTCGACAGCCAAAAGGAGACGCGTGGTCCGCTGCACATGGTATTTAATCCTCCCTATGGCGAGAGGCTTGATATACAAATGGAGCGTTTTTATCGCGAGATAGGCGATACGCTTAAACAGAGCTACCCCAATACCAACGCATGGTTCATCACGGCCAACCTTGAAGCCTTGAAATTTGTGGGACTGAAGCCGTCGCGTAAGATAAAGCTTTTCAACGGTAAGCTGGAAGCAAGGCTGGTAAAATATGAGATGTATGAGGGGAGCAAGCGAACTAAATTCCAGAACCCCGACAATTAGATCTTTCGATTTTCGACAGCAAGACTGTACGGGAAGTCGAAATATCGAACAATCAAATAATCTAAAAATCGAATCTATGTCTAAAAAAACCAAAGCATTTCTATATAACTTCTTAGGGTTTGCTGCACACTTTACGCTGGCCTATTTTTTAATCGTAAGGTTTACCGGGCTTGACGGGCTTTGGATTCCCATTACATCTGCGGTGGCCGCATCATTGCTTACACCGAAGTTCCAGGCTGTGACAATTTATGGTGAAGAGAAGCTGCTTATGAAGTGGCTGTTTATTAAGGGAGTGAAGGAGTTAAAATAAAAAATGAAGCTTATGATGCTTCCATTTAATAAAATTCTATTATGACTTATTCTTTTACAAGTTCTTTAAACTTTCCGTTTTCACTGTAATATCCTAAGTTTCCATTTTTTTCGATAAGATAATATTCACCATGATTGTTATCATAGTCATAACGTAAACGTCCTTGTACTTTTGTTTCCTTTACAACTTCCTTTAGTTCTCCTGCGCTGGTCATACTGCTTTTTGCATACACAGTTTTCATACACAGTTTTCCATCTTCTTTAACAAGATATTTTTTGTTAGGCACCATAGCGTCGTTATCTTTCCAAACATTTAAAATTTCACCAGTTACTTTCAAATTATTCATTTCGTCACTTGCTTCTGCAGATGCTCCAATAATTTTCACTTCTAAATCTGGAGAATAATGTGTAGTTGCCCATGCACCATTACCAACTTCATGTCTAGGTAAATAGTAAAAAATCCATAGTTTTTCCAAATCTTCTCTGTCTGCTTTTAAAACGTAAGCTATATTGCGAAGCGTATTCTCGTCTACAGCTTTATTTAACCGTATTTCAATATTCGTTTTTCTTAAAACATCATTTACTTTCTCATCGATTATTTCATAAGTGACATCTTGAGGAATTGAAAACTCACTTGAAGATTCTATGGAATCTGAATTTATAGTTGATGGATTTTCTTTATTGTCATTACATGACAATAATAAGGTAGATATAGCGGCGATAAAAGCTTGTTTCATTTAGTTATTGATTTTAAATGTAAATATAATTAAAATCCTTAAAACAAAAACGGAAGCCTCTCAGCTTCCGTTGTTTATCACTTCTTTAAGTGTGTTTCAAAGTAATCGGCGATTTTCTGGTTCAGGTGTACCCTGTCTTTGCCGCGCATGTTGTGTTCCTGCGTAGGGTAGAGGAAGTAGTCCACATTTTTGCCTGCCATGATACATGCCTGGATAAAATCCATGCTGTGCTGCTGCACCACAACCGGGTCTTGTGCCCCATGTATTACAAGAAGCCTGCCTTTTAGCTTGTTGGCTTTGTCTAATACATTAGTGTTTTTATAGCCTTCAGGGTTTTCCTGCGGGGTGTCCATATAGCGTTCGCCATACATGATTTCGTAATACTTCCAGTCGATCACCGGGCCACCTGCCACACCAACTTTAAACGTATCGGCCTGGTCAAGCATCAGTGATGTCGCCATGAAGCCGCCAAAGCTCCAGCCTGAAACACCAATCCTTTCAGCATCTACAAACGGCTTGCTTTTCAGGTAGGCTACGCCCTTCATTTGGTCGGCCATTTCATTTACGCCCAGATTACGGTGAATTACATGCTCAAAATCGCGCCCGCGTGCGTCGCTGCCACGGTTATCCAATGTGAAAACGATAAAGCCCTGTTGTGCCAGGTAGTAATCAAACAACGACGCGCCGCCCAGCCATTCATTCTGCACGAGCTGTGCATGCGGGCCACCGTATACGTAAACAATCGCAGGATATTTCTTTTTAGCATCAAAATTAGCCGGATAAATCATCCTACCGTTAAGCGGAGTCTTGCCATCGGCGGCTGTTACAATAACTAATTCCATTTTAGGGAGTACAGTCTTTCCTTTGTATGGATCTTCCGCCTGAAGCAGCATTTTAGCATTTCTCTTTTTCAAATCCATGATGTGTATAGTATTCGGCGTGGTAGTATTGCTGTAACTGTCATATACTAAAGTACCGTCACTGCTCACAATCGAACTGTGCATGCCTCCAATAAGCGTTACCGGTATGGTTTTGCCCGATTTCAGTTCCACTTTATATACCTGCCTTTGCAATCCGGTATCGGCAGTCCCCATATAAAAAGCATTCTTTGCATCAGTATCAAACCCAAGGAATTCTGTAATCACAACATCCAGGTAGCCCAGGTTGCGTATTTGTTTTCCGTTGGTGTCATAAAGGTACAATTGCTCAAAACCGTTCTTCTCACTGCGGTACAAGAACTGGTTGTTATTACCGGGAACAAAAGTCAGGTCATGCAGCGGCTCAACATAAGTAGCAGCTTTCTCTTCAAACAATGTCTTTACCAAATTACCGCTTGCGGCGTCATACTGGTTGATCTTCAGGTGGTCCTGCCCGCGGTTCAGCACACCAACAAACACGCTTTTGCCATCCGGACTCCACGTTACCGATGTAAGGTACTGCTCCTTTGGTTCGCCTGTTTTTAGGGTTGCTTTCTGCTGATTATTGACGTTATATACCACAAGCGTAACTTCCTCGCTCTTCATGCCCGCCATTGGGTACTTTATATCCTTGTTTTCGGCTATGCGGCCACCCCACTGCACCAGCGGATAGTTGGTAACCATAGTCTCATCTTTGCGGTAGTAAAGCAGCTTACTGCTGTCAGGGCTCCACCACATACCTTTATTGATGCCGAACTCCTGGCGGTGCACATAGTCGCTTCCGTTCACGATGCCTTTATCGGTATCATTTGTTACGTTGAAGTTGCTTCCGTTTTGCGGAGTGATTACAATGTTATTATCCTTAAGCCATGCCACATGGTTTCCGTTGGGCGACAGCTGTTGCTGGGCTGCTTCAGGTGAAATGGCGATGGCGCTCTTAATGGTTTTGCTGTCAGCATCAAACAGTACTACATAAGTGTTATTCTCGCCCGCAACATTCAGTTTCAATGTACTTTTATCTTTCCACTCATAATCATACGGGAACATCCTGAGGTTGAATGTCTCCTGCGGAAATTTTGCTTTCAATGCTACTGAAAGGTCTTCTTTGGTAAGCAATACGGTTTCAGCCCAGTCGCCGCTCTCGGTTCGCATCATCAGTTTGCCGTACGTTTCATCAAGGTGTGTAAGCACGCGGGTATCAGGCCTCCAGTGTGGCGCAACAATTGTTTTCGGGGCGAACTCTCGGTACTGGCCCGAAGTCGCTTCCTGGATAGTAAGGTTTTTTTGTGCGTTGGCCGTCAAGCCCGAAAGCAGGAAGAGCCATAAAACTTTTTTCATATTGTGTTTGTTTGAGAAAGGCGAATTTACCGATTTATTTTGTTGAAGTATATGTGTTGGAGTGTGCCAATTTGTTACATAAAAAATTCGCGCTACTTGTGGTAACGCGAATTTTTTATGATAATATGTTATACCGTTACTGCTTCTTCAGTAAGTATATTAAGGTCAATCATACAGGCCTTCATCATCCGGTACGTCCTTTCAATATCATTGTCAAGGCCGATAGAGAAGCGTATCAGTCCGTCGCTCAAGCCCATTTCTTTTTGCTCATCCAACGGAATTTCGCTTGATGTAGATGTGCCCGGTGCGCTGAATAACGTTTTGTAGAAACCAAGTGAAACGGCGAGGTAGCCCAAGTTACGCTCTTGCATCAGTTCCATAAGTGCGTTAGCTTTATCAAGGGTGCCAACGTCTATGGTCATCATTCCGCCAAAGCCGAATTCAGGGTTAATCATGCTTTTGTAAAGCTCATGGCTCGGGTGGCTTGCCAGTCCCGGATAAACAGTCTTGATACCGTCCTTTTCAAATCGCTGCGCAAGGTACATGGCATTGTGGCTATGCTGCTTCATACGGATGTGGAGCGTGCGTAGGTTTTTCATTATAGAGGCAGAACGCAGGCTGTCCATCGTTGGCCCCAGGAGCATGCTTGCGCCATCGTTTACGCTGCGAAGTTCGTTGATGAATTGCTGTGTGCCGCAAACTACGCCTCCTACCGTGTCACTGCTTCCGTTGATGAATTTGGTAAGGCTGTGTATCACCACATCAGCACCCATTTTTGCAGGAGCTACAGAAAGCGGCGAGAATGTATTGTCAACTACCAGCTTCAGGTTATGCTTTTTTGCTATTTTGGCAAGGCCATCAATATCTGCTACTTCCAATAGCGGGTTGCTGACAGTCTCACAATAAAGCACTTTAGTATCGGGGGTTATAGCTGCCTCAACAACATCAAGCTTAGTGATGTCGACGAAAGCCGTTTTTATATTCAGCCTCGGCAGGAAATTTTTCATGAAAGCATACGTTCCACCATAGATTGTGCGGCTTGATACGATATGATCGCCCGCGCCGCAAAGCTGTAGTAGTACCGGAGTGATAGCGCCCATGCCCGATGCCGCTACGTTGGCGGCTTCAGTACCTTCCATGGCTGCAAGCGCCTGCCCTAAATACAGGTTGCTTGGCGATGAATGGCGTGAGTACAGGTAGCAGCCTTCCATATTGCCTTCGAAGGTGTCGAACATTGTCTTCGCCGAAAGGAATGTGTATGTTGAAGAGTCGGATATTGAAGGGTTTACGCCGCCAAATTCACCGAAATATTGCAGATCCTGTATCTTGTCTGCGGGATTGAAGTTTTCCATGATGAGTAGTTTTAATGTTTTCAAATAGAATGAAATATTGCATTTTAGTCAATCATATTGAATTAAATCAGATTTTAAATCTGTATTTTTGGATTTTAATAGATAAAATATCTTTTTGATTAATTACAATGGATAGTTATCAAGAAAAATTTTCAGGATGAATTTAGATGCCACTGACAAGAAGCTGCTAGCCCTGCTTCAGGAAGATAGCACGCAAACCACCAAACAGCTGTCTGCCAAGCTCAGTCTTTCGGTTACAGCGGTTTATGAGCGTGTAAAGAAACTGGAGCGCGAGGGAATTATAGAGAAGTATGTAGCTTTAGTCGACAGAAAGAAAGTCAACAAGGGCTTTGTAGTGTTTTGCCATTTAAAACTCATACAGCACACCAAAGAATACCTGACCCGCTTTGAGAAAGAAGTAAAGCAACTGGAAGAAGTGCTGGAGTGCTACCACGTAAGCGGCGATTACGACTATATCCTAAAGATTTATGTTGAAAATATGGAGGCCTACCGCGAGTTTATGGTAACTAAGCTAACAACCTTACAGCACATAGGCAGTACGCACAGCACATTTATGATTGGGGAAGTGAAGAATACAAATGTGATTGTGGTGTAGGTAATAGTGGATATATTTTATTGGGTTTGGAGTCAATTAAATTATTCAGATACGAATGATGCCAGGTCTTATTTCTGTATTCTCTGTTATGGTAAATATAATTCCTTCATATTGAATCAATTATAAATTCAACCTTTCGGCAAATCAGTAATTTTAGCTAATAGTTTTGTGTTTTAAGTTAATTGTTCAATTTGCCTAATTTGTCAAATTCTCAGGAGTTACTAACTCAGCTAATTTTGCGGACAACTCTGCCATTGATTCCTCTGCTGTGCTTAATCCACTACGTGATCCAAGTAATGGACTCACCTCACGTAGAGCGTCAAAGGTTGTATTATGAACAATAGGCACAAGTAAATCTCGGGCTAATAGGGCAGAGAGTTCTTTATCCGCTATTCCTTCGCCTTTTACACGTTTAAGAAAAGATGGTGTTACTAACACAATACCCACTCGAGACTTGGCCAAACCTTTATCAATTTCACGAAGTAATGATGAACCTAATAAAACATCTTTTTCGCTAAACCATACAGATACACCTTTAGATTCTAATAAATCGTGCAATTCCTTAGCGGCATCTTTGCGATCGTCCCAAGCATGGCACAGAAAAACATCGCGTAAATCAGGTAGATTTGAACGTTTTTCTATATTTTGACGTATAGGTTCTAGAGTCCTTATTTCTGCTGGAGTATATAATATGGTTGAGCTAGGCGAAGACCAACGTGCTTTTTGATTTCTTGCTTGATTACTTCTACTAGTACCGCCACTTCCATAGCTTGAGGAAGAGGAGTAGGGAGAGTAATTATAGTAATCATTATAACCACGACTATAGCCACGGCTATAACGACCACACGCGGGGCAATTCGCTTGAGCACTCGCTGAACGATGCCCATTAACTGGAGCTGTACATCTTGACATCTTTATAATTATTTCAATTAATATTTGCTTATTTAGATTTTAGATAATGCAATTTAGTTATTTTTCTTACTTCCCCAGTGTTTTATTTATCAACGGATTATTAACATACCTCACCCATAGCCCTGATGGGAGCGGCATCTTGCTGTGTAGCCTGCGGAACAGCAGATACAGCGGACAGCAGGACGGAGTTTAGGAATAAGCCCAGACGATTGCTGCTCCTGAAATTTAAAATCATTTATTCTGCCGATATAAATGATAATCCCTAAATTTGCCATTCAATTAATCAAAACGCAAAATATATAGTATGAGCTCATTTGACGTAGTCGTTATAGGTTCAGGGCCCGGAGGTTATGTGGCGGCAATCCGTTGCGCACAGCTGGGTTTCAGCACCGCAATTATAGAGAAATACCCAACCCTTGGCGGCACGTGCCTTAACGTAGGCTGTATCCCGTCTAAGGCATTGCTGGATTCTTCGCACCATTACCACGACGCTACATCACATTTTAAGGAGCACGGTATAGACATTGCAGGCGAGATAAAGCTTAACTTTGAGCAGATGATCGCCCGTAAGCAGGGCGTTGTTGACCAGAACGTGAGCGGTATCAAATACCTGATGGACAAAAACAAGATAACTGTTTTTGAAGGTACGGGCTCATTTGAAGACGCTACCCATATTAAAGTTACCAAAGCTGACGGCAGTTCTGAAACAATTGAGGCTAAGAATACCATCATTGCGACAGGCTCTAAGCCATCTACGTTACCATTCATAAAGATTGACAAAGAGAAGATCATCACTTCTACCGAAGCCCTTAAGCTGAAGGAAGTGCCTAAACACATGATTGTGATAGGTGGTGGCGTTATAGGCCTCGAGCTGGGCCAGGTGTACCTTCGCCTTGGTGCGCAGGTATCAGTGGTGGAGTTCATGGACAGGATAATCCCGGGTATGGACGGTGCATTGTCTAAAGAACTGACAAAAGTGCTGAAAAAACAGGGTATGAAATTCTATACATCGCACAAAGTGCAGTCGGTTGAGCTTAACGGCGCTGATGTGCAGGTGAAGGCTGAAAACGCCAAAGGTGAAGTGATTACCCTTGACGGCGATTATGCTTTGGTATCAGTAGGGCGCAGGCCGTTCACGGAGGGCCTTAATGCTGAGGCTGCCGGTGTAAAAATTACAGAGCGCGGACAAATTGAGGTGAATGACCACCTGCAGACTGCTGCTAAAAACATATATGCAATTGGTGATGTTATAAAAGGCGCAATGCTTGCACACAAAGCTGAGGAAGAAGGCGTTTTTGTAGCCGAGACCATTGCCGGACAAAAGCCCCATATCGACTACAACCTGATTCCGGGTGTGGTGTACACCTGGCCTGAAGTTGCTGCCGTTGGCAAGACTGAAGAGCAGCTTAAAGAAGCAGGCGTGGAGTACAAGTCAGGTAGTTTCCCGTTCAAAGCACTTGGCCGTAGCCGTGCCAGTATGGACACTGACGGTTTTATAAAAATACTTGCGGATGCGAAGACAGACGAAGTACTTGGTATCCACATGATTGGCGCCCGTACAGCCGACCTTATTGCGGAAGCTGTTGTTGCGATGGAATTCAAGGCATCTGCTGAAGATATCTCACGTATGAGCCATGCACACCCTACCTATGCTGAGGCTATGAAAGAGGCTGCGCTTGCCGCGACAGACAACAGGGCAATACATATTTAATGTTAAGTACAACAATATAAAAGCCTGTCTTTATTGATGGGCTTTTTTCTTTTGAATGCGGACAGTAAAAATACATACGGTCAATCCGGAGGT
The DNA here is from genome assembly GCF_024699965.1 of Flavobacterium sp. J372. Taxonomy (NCBI): domain Bacteria; kingdom Pseudomonadati; phylum Bacteroidota; class Flavobacteriia; order Flavobacteriales; family Flavobacteriaceae; genus Flavobacterium; species Flavobacterium sp. J372. Next base: position 2,361,867 of record NZ_JAJOMZ010000004.1, on the reverse strand, counting down.
TTTAAAGCCTAAGCTCTTTGCCTGGGCACAACAATTCCGTGAGGTGGTGTTTCTTGACAGCAATGACTATCCGCAACAATTCTCATCGTATGATGCCGTGCTCGCGGTTGATGCTTTCACTTCCATTAAAACAGATTACTACAATGCTTTTGACAAGCTGAATGAATACCAACAGGTTACTAAAGACTGGGTGTTCGGATATTTGTCGTATGATTTGAAAAACGATACTGAAGCCCTGACATCACTTAATTTTGATGGCTTAGGCTTCTCTGATTTGTATTTCTTCCAGCCCAGGAAGCTGTTTTTGCTGAAGGGCAACCAGTTGGAAACGCAGTATTTGCGAATGTGTGATGACGAGTTGGAAGCAGACTTTCAGGCAATTACGAATTACGAATTACAAATTACGAATGAAGCTTCCGGATATCCTATAGAAATACAGCAGAGAGTTCTCAAGGAAAGCTATATTAAAAAAGTAGGGCAGATGCTTGCGCACATTCAGCGTGGCGATATTTATGAGGCGAACTTCTGCATGGAATTTTATGCGGAAGATGCAGTGATCGAGCCGTGTAGCATCTACCAAAAACTTAACGAAATCTCCACTCCGCCATTTGCGTGTTTCTTTAAAAACCATAAGCAAATCTTGATGTCGGCGTCGCCGGAAAGATATCTGCGGAAGGAGGGGAGCAAGCTCATCTCACAGCCCATAAAAGGCACAGCACGCCGAAGTGCTTACGCTGTTGAAGATGCTGAAATAAAACAGCAACTTACCGAAAACGAAAAGGAACGCTCAGAAAATATCATGATTGTTGACCTTGTACGCAACGACCTGTCACGTACTGCACAACCGGGTTCGGTGCAAGTTGAAGAGCTATGCGGAGCCTATACCTTCAGGCAGGTGCACCATCTTATCTCGACCGTCACATCAGAGCTTCGTGATGAATTCACTCCTGTGCAGGCGCTAAAAACTACGTTCCCGATGGGAAGTATGACGGGTGCTCCAAAGATTTCTGCAATGCAGATCATCGAAAAGCTTGAAGAAACCAAGCGCGGACTGTACAGCGGGGCAGTCGGGTACTTCACACCACAAGGCGACTTCGATTTTAACGTGGTCATCCGCAGTATTTTGTATAATGCCGAAAGCAAGTATGTGTCATTCTCTGTGGGCAGCGCCATTACCGCAAAAGCTACGCCCGAACAGGAATATGAAGAATGCCTTGTGAAAGCGACAGCCATGCGACGTGTACTTGAAGGAAACTAAAATATTCTGTACCTTTGAGGATGCTTTCAAAACTGCGCAGGCATCTCGACGAAAACCTTTCTTTTTTACAGGGCAAAAAGCTTTTGCTGGCTGTAAGCGGCGGTGTCGACAGCATGGTTCTCGCGCATCTTTTTAAAGAGATTGAATATGATATATCTATAGCCCATTGCAACTTTGGGCTGCGAGGTGAAGAGAGTGACAGCGATACAAAATTTGTTGAACAGTATGCTTCGGGAAACAATATTCCTGTTTTTGTAACTCATTTTGATACAGAACGTTTTGCATCTGATAATAAACTATCGGTTCAGGTAGCGGCAAGGCAATTGCGCTATATGTGGTTTGATGAGATCATGCAGGAAAACAACTTTGATTACTTGCTTACAGCCCACCATCTTGACGACAGCCTGGAGACATTCCTCATCAACTTTTCGCGTGGTACCGGGCTGCAGGGATTTACCGGCATACCGCAGCAAAACGGAAATATTGTGCGTCCGCTTTTACCGTTTACAAGAGACGAAATTGAACAGTATGCCAAAGAACATAATATAGCCTGGCGCGAAGACAGCAGCAACGCGAGTGAGAAATATTTACGGAATAAAATCCGCCATAAGATGGTGCCTTTACTGAAAGAGATTAACCCTTCATTTTATACGGGTTTTGAGAATACTTTAGAAAGCCTGCAACAATCGGCCTCGCTGGCAGACGATGCGGCGGTACTGGTATACCAGCAGGTGGTTACCGAAATGCCACAAAGCAAAAACATTAACCTGAACGAGCTGCTGAAACTGCCCAACTATAAGGCTTACCTTTACCATTGGCTCAATCCGCTTGGCTTTAAAGCATGGGATGATATCTATAACCTTGTCAATGCCCAATCGGGTAAATATGTTTTGTCAGATAGCTACCGAATCATCAAAGACAGGAATGTATTGATTATTACGCTGCTGAAAGATACTGAGGTTCAGGATTACATAATAGATGAAGATGTTAAACAAATATCTGAGCCGGTAAATCTTGTGCTTTCGCAAGCCGAAACTGTTGATAACCCTGCGGGTAAAAATATATTCTATGCCGACGCTAAAGCTCTTAAATTTCCGTTATTTGTAAGAAAATGGGAGGAAGGTGACAGCTTTTACCCATTGGGGATGAACGGACAGAAAAAGAAACTTTCTAAATATTTTAAAGACGAAAAACTCCCCCTGCACGAAAAAGAAGCTGTGTGGCTTTTAACTTCGGGTGATGATATCGTCTGGATTATAGGCCATCGTGCTGACCACCGTTTCAGGGTAACAACTGATACAAAAGAAATTTTAAAAATAGAATGGTTACCATAATGAAAAAAGCGACGTTTTTATTTGTACTGTTTTTTGCATTCTTAAACACTAACGCACAGGTACTTGACCCTGTAAAGTGGACATCTTCAATTGAGAAGAAGTCGGATACTGAATATATATTGGTCTTCAATGCTGTAATTGAACCTGAGTGGCACGTGTATTCTCAATTTACTGCTGAGGGCGGGGCATTGCCACTGGAAGTGCTTTTCAATAACAGCAAAGGTAATTTTGAAGCGGTAAGCAAGGCCGAAGAAAGCCCTACAAAGACTGCTTATAACGATATTTTTGAAGTTGATGAAACCTTTTGGGACAAAACAGCACAACTGAAACAAACGGTAAAAATTACTAATACTGCCAACACCATAATCCAGGCAGAGCTATCTTACCAGGTTTGCAAAGAAGTCTGCATCCAGCAAAACAAGCTGTTTGAGTTTGATACAAAGGCTTTAACATCAAAAGAAGTGCAGAACTTTGAGGAGGTTAAGCCAGAGCCAGCTGTAGCTGATGCAAAAGCACAGCCTAAGCCGGCTAATGATACTGAAAGCAAAGGCCTTTTCAGCATTTTCTTTATAGCGTTCCTGTCCGGTTTTGCGGCGCTGCTTACGCCTTGTGTATTCCCGATGATACCCATGACGGTAAGTTTCTTTACCAAACAGAGCAAAACCAGGGCGGCAGGTGTGCGCAATGCTATCTTATACGGCATTTTTATCATAGTAATCTACGTGCTTTTAGGCTCGCTTGTTACCGGAATTTTCGGCGCCGATTCGCTTAATGCATTGTCTACAAATGTTATCTTCAACCTTGTATTTTTTGTACTTCTCATAGTATTTGCATTCTCTTTCCTTGGTGCTTTCGAAATTATGCTTCCTAACTCATGGGCTAATAAAGTAGACCGCCAGGCCGATCGCGGCGGTATCATTGGCATATTCTTTATGGCACTGGCACTTGCTATAGTGTCGTTCTCCTGCACCGGGCCAATAGTAGGCACTTTGCTTGTTGACGCAGCCTCTAAAGGCGGTATAGCGCCGGTTGTGGGCATGTTCGGCTTTTCGCTGGCACTTGCGCTGCCGTTCATGCTGTTTGCCATGTTCCCGGGATGGCTCAACTCACTACCGAAATCAGGAGGGTGGCTCAATACCGTTAAAGTATTTTTGGGCTTCCTTGAACTGGCGCTGGCATTTAAATTTTTATCGAATGCCGACCTGGTACTACAACTGCACATATTAGAACGTGAAACCTTCCTGGCCATCTGGATAGCCGTTTTTGGTGCGTTGGCATTGTACCTTTTCGGAAAGATTACCTTGCCTCACGATAGTCCGAACCCAACAATATCAGTCGGCCGATTGTCACTTGGCCTGTTAGTGCTTGCGTTTACAGTTTATCTCATACCGGGACTTTGGGGAGCTCCGTTAAAATTGGTAAGCGGCTTCCCGCCACCTTCAAACTATAGCGAGTCGCCATTCGGATTTGGCGCCGCAACAAGGTCTATGCCTGAAGGCGATTCATTACCTTCAGGTGCAAAAGTTGCCGCGCAGGGCATCATCGCTTTTGAAGATTATGAGCTGGGGCTTGCTTATGCAAAAGAAGTGAATAAGCCTATACTGCTTGATTTTACAGGATATGCCTGCGTAAACTGCCGCAAGATGGAAGATTATGTTTGGAGTGATGAGCGCATCTCATCTATCCTCAATAAAGATGTTGTGCTAATTTCATTGTATGTTGATTATAAGAAAGATTTACCTGAAAGCGAACAATACGTATCTAAAACTACAGGAAAAAAAATAAAAACAATCGGCAATAAATGGAGCGACTTCCAGATTACGCGATATAAAGCCAATGCACAGCCATATTATGTTTTACTTGATGCTAATGAGCAAATGCTTAATGAGCCTGTAGGATACACTCCGGATATTGAAGACTATGAAGCCTGGCTGAAAGACGGCATCAGCAAATTTCAAAAATAAACGCAAATAAAACTATAGTGCAAAGATTAGTTTTGAATGTGTGAATGGCACTAGCTAAGTTTCCCAAGCACAGCCTCTTCTTCAGTAATGCCTGAAATGGTTATGGCAGTCTCAATTAAGGCAAGATGTGAATAAGCCTGAGGGAAATTGCCCAGCAGCCTTTTGGTAGTAAAATCTATATCTTCGCTGAAAAGCCCCAAATGGTTACTGTAAGAAAGCAGCCTGTCAAATAATCGTACCGCTTCATTTCGCTCGCCAATTCTATACAGGCTGTTTATAAACCAGAAGGTGCAAATAGTAAAAGAAGATGACGGCAGCCCGAAATCATCTTTGTTCTTGTAGCGGTACAGGAGCCCATCGTTACTCAGTTCACGCTCAATAGCTTTTACTGTTGATACATATTTAGGGTCTTTGGCTTCAATAAAGCCGTAGTTTTCCATAAGCAGTACCGATGCATCAAGGTCTTCAGAGCCGTAAGATTGCGTGAAAGCCTGCACGTTTTCATTCCAGGCATTCAGCAGGATATCTTCCTTAATTTCATTGGCCAGTGCATACCATTTTGAAGCTTTCGCTTTTTTGCCCATTATTTCAGCTACTTTAATGGCACGGTCAACGGCTGTCCAGCACAAAACTTTTGAGAAGGTAAAATGCCGCTCTTCCGTACGGAATTCCCAAATGCCTTTATCAGGCTCATGCCAGTGTTTGGCCACAACCCATACAATACTTTTTGTTATATTCCACAGTTCTTCGCCATTTTCTATATCATTGCTGTAATGTATAAGCTGCTGGTAAATTACATCCATCAGTATACCGTAAATATCATTCTGGCGCTGAGTAAATGCCGCATTGCCTATGCGCACCGGCTTTGACCCCATATAGCCTGAAAGATGATCCAGAAACTCCTCGGTAAGCATCTTTTCACCGTTTATGCCATACATTATCTGCAGCTTTTCATCTTTGTCAGGAAAGAGGTTGATGATAAATTTGAGATATTCCTGCGCCATTTCGTGGTGGCCCAGCTCATGTACCACGTTTACAACCATAGAGGCATCGCGTATCCAGCAAAAGCGGTAGTCCCAGTTTCGCACTTCGCCAATGGTTTCAGGCAGAGATGTGGTTGCCGCTGCAAGCACAGCGCCTGTTTTCTCGTAGCTTAACAACTTTAGCGTTATGGCGCTGCGGGAAATAAAATCATTGTATTTTGAGTATGAAGTGGTACGGTCACTCCAGTTAAGCCAGTAGGTTTTTGTACGTTCAAATTCAAGCACAATTTTGGCAAGCGTAGGGTTAAAGATTTTCTCATTATACCCCAGCAGCAGGAAACTGTCTTGCTCCAGTAATATTTCCTGCCCGGTAACTATAGCTTCTTTATCAAGATTACTGTAAAGGAAAAGCGAATCGAATTTCTGGGTATTGGTGATGCTGATGACAAAATCTTTCTTGACAAAATTGTGGGTTTCGTCGAGCGCATATTCAAGTTTCGGGTCATATTTTATTTTAAATTTCGGGTAACCTGAAACTTTCCTGATGTAACGGATTATCTCCGGAGGGGAGTGATAGCCACCGTTTTCCTTGCGATATCTCGGCATGAAGTCAATTAACTCAAAGGCATCCACACCGTTATCAAATTTTGTGATAAGTATGGCTGTCTGGTCAAGGTAGTGTTGGCTTACATTGTATCCTTCCGCTACAAAGCCAAAAGAACCGCCTATCTTATCATCAAGTATTTTGGCGAATACAGACGAAGAATCAAATTCAGGAAGGCAGCACCAGTCAATTGATCCTTTATCTGAAATAAGCGCTGCGCTGCGGCAATTTCCGATGATGCCATAGTTTAAATTATTCATAAAACCGGTATTTTGGTAGGTTAGGGCCATGTGTTTTTTTAAATTTACAAAAAGCATCTTACTAATCCAAAGCAATTTTGATGAACAAAACAATAATAGTTTCAAATCGCCTGCCTATCGACCTGAATTTCAGTGATAATACCTTAAATGTTAAATCGAGCATAGGAGGGCTGGCAACCGGTATGAAATCTGTTCATGCTGAAGGGAATGGAATATGGATAGGATGGTCTGGCCTCACGGAAGAAGAAATTCCTGAAGGGCAAGATGAAGCAGTAGACACCGCCCTGCAAAATGAAAAATGTGTGAGGGTACCGCTCACTGCGCAGGATATAGAGCATTACTATTACGGCTTCAGTAACAAAGCGTTGTGGCCTTTGTTTCATTATTTCCAGGCATATACAGAATTTGAATTGGTTGAATGGGAAAGCTATAAAGAAGTAAACCGCAAGTTTGCCGATGTAGTTGCCGCACATGCAGCGCCCGGCGATACTGTTTGGGTGCATGATTACCAGTTACTGTTACTGCCACAGCTTATAAGAGAATTGCGGCCTGACATTACAATTGGCTTTTTCCTGCATATACCTTACCCGTCATATGAACTTTTCCGGACATGCCCATGGAGGGATGAACTATTATATGGAATGTTGGGGGCTGACTTAATAGGCTTCCATACCTATGATTATGTAAGGCATTTTATATCTACTGCCTCACGCCTGGCCGGGCTTGATATACGCTTTAATGAAATCACTTTTGGAGAGCGCATTGTCAAAGTGGACTTTTTCCCGATGGGGATTGATTATGACCGGTACTATAATGCTGCGGTGAAGCATATACAGGCACCGAAAGGGGCAAAGTCTGAGCTGATGCAGAATATTGATGCCCATAATACATTGCATGCCGATAGCAGATTGATACTGTCAATCGACAGGATGGACTATACCAAAGGCATACCTAACAGGATAAAGGCTTTTGAATATTTTCTTGATAAATACCCTGAGTATAAGGGCAAAGTAAGACTCGTGATGCTTTCTGTGCCTTCACGCGAAAATGTACCGCAATATCAAAAGCTTAAACGCGAGACGGATGAGCTTGTAGGTAGCATAAACGGGCGCCTCGCAACCGTAAGCTGGACACCTGTGTGGTATTTTTACAGGTCAATGCCTTTTGATGACCTTATTGACCTTTACGCAGCATCAGACGTGGCCCTTATAACGCCCATACGCGATGGTATGAACCTGGTGGCAAAAGAATACATTGCTACACGGACTGACCAGACAGGCGTACTTGTACTCAGTGAAATGGCCGGGGCTGCTAAAGAACTGCACGAGGCGCTGATTATAAACCCTAATAATTTTGAGCAGATTGCTGACAGCCTTAAATATGCGTTGGAGATGCCTGTCGAAGAACAAAAAATACGCATGCAGGCGCTGCAGAAGCGTATATCGCGGTATAATGTTGAAAAGTGGTCAGCGGCGTTTTTAAAATCGCTTGATGCTACAAAGCAAGCCGCCCCTGTTTCTCCTGCAAAAAAACTTAATCAGGAGCACCTCGATATTTTGAAAGACAACTATAAAAATTCACAACGCAGGCTCTTGTTGCTGGATTATGACGGTACTTTAACAGGCTTTAAAAACAACCCTGCAGACGCATCGCCTGATGAGGAATTATATAACCTGCTTGACAGCCTTGCTGCTGACACCCGTACTGAGTTAGCCATTATAAGCGGGCGTGACAGGGCTACACTTGAAAAGTGGTTTGGGCATAAAAATTATACTATTATTACAGATCATGGTGTATGGCTGCGGCGCAGGCAGGAGTGGCGAGCGATTGAGCGGCTTAAAACCGACTGGAAAGAAAGCATACGCCCGATAATGGAAACCTTTACCGATAGTACGCCAGGTACCTTTATTGAAGAAAAAGAATATTCGCTGGCATGGCATTACAGAAGGGCCGATGCCGAACTTGCCCACATGCGCACTATAGAGCTTAAACATGTGCTTAACGAGTTATTGGCAAATAATGCGCTGGCTGTGCTTGAAGGAAATAAAGTTATTGAGATTAAAGGCAGCAGTATTAGCAAAGGCCGTGCTGCCGCCAGGCTTACTTCAGAAAATGATTTTGACTTTATATTCGCTGTGGGCGATGACTGGACAGATGAATTTATGTTTCAGGAACTTCCGGCATCAGCTTATACCGTTAAAGTAGGTACACAAAGAACTGCAGCAAAGTATTATGTAAATAATATAGATTCGGTACGTACAATATTAAAGTCTCTATTATAACGGATAATAGAGCTTATTGGAAAGATAGCATTTTCTTTAAAGACTCTGATAACCAATTACCTAAAACTATATGTTGTTTTTATTTGAATTTAATGTAAAATATTGTTTGCAAGTTCAGGATTAGTGCCCTATATTTGCACCCGCAAACAAGTCATAGACTATTGCTTACGGCACCGTGGCGCAACTGAATAGCGCATCTGATTACGGCTCAGAAGGTTACAGGTTTGAATCCTGTCGGTGTCACTAAAAAGGCGAAAGATATTAATCTCTCGCCTTTTTTATTTATATAAAAATATTCCTGTCTGATAATATAACTCCAACTTCTTAGTATTACTAATCTACAGCCCGTGTAGTCACGTAATATTTCCAGGCAATAATAGCCTTTTGCAGCTTAGTAGCCTTAGCAAGGTCTAGCCGTTCTTTGGTGTAGTTAGGCAGGAGCCATTTGTTGAGTTTTGCCAGTAACTTAAACATTACATTAAAAATTTAAGGTATATCAAATATAAAAAAAGGCAGCCTTTTTACAGCTGCCTCAATTCATAATAAATTGTTATTTATTACTTTACTAACCAACCTTATATAAAATCTAAGCTTTTTTGTTCATTTGCTTACGCGCATTTTCCATTTCTTTGCGCGCCTTTTCCATTTCTTTGCGCGCTTCATCCATACCTTTTTTAGCTTCTTCCAAAGCTTCTTTATATTCTTTCTCGCTCAGCCCGTTGTTCTTTAGCTCACGCTTAATTTCAGGCATCCTGTTTTGAAGTGTTTCCTGCGCTTCGCGTATTTTTTTTATTGCCTCGGCCATTACCTCATCATTAATTTCAGTGCTGAAGCTGAAATTCCTGCCCATGTCTTCAAACACACGCTGCATATCTTCCATGCCATTAAAACGGAAGACATCCATATCGCCCAAATCATCCATATTGAAATCAAAGTCGAAATTAAACTCCCCTTCAGGAATGGTTATGGCATAAGCGTGTCCGTTGCCATGCAAAGGAGCAAGCCTGCCCATGCGCACTTGCGGGCCTTTGCGGGTTGTAATTTCTATAACACCTTTTTTGCCTTCTTTGCCGTATTTATTTTTGGCCTCTTTGTCCTTTAGCACATTGATTTCAGCAACATCTTCGCCAGCGGGCAGCTTAATTTCGGCACCTTTCTTTTGTTTTACGCCGTTTATTACTATTAGCGCATCAGTATTGCCAAATTTCATGCTTGTGCCTTGTCCTCTCGCAATAATATCTTCAGGGAAATTTGGCGGGGTAGGAGGGGCAGGAATATTATCTACACTGCCACGGCCCTTTATAATCATTTTCCTGTCAACAATTGTATCGCCTTTTCGCGGATCACCAAATATTTTAAAGTTATCACCTCTTACAATACGGGATTTATTGCCGTTACCGAAAGCTATTGACTTTCTTCCGGCATCATCTTTCTCTACTTCAATTGTAAAAGGTGAAATAGGCTCGGTGCCGGCTACCTCATATACCTGGCTTTGGGTTTTATCTTTCACGGTAACTTTTACAGCCGTAATTTCGCTTTTGTCATTACGTTTTACATTCTGAAAATCTACGTCTGTGTCAAACTCTTCCTTAAATACTTTCTTCTTTTCTTTCAGTTCTTCATCTTTCGAATCCTTGGTAATCATTTCTACCACCTTTACTTTAGATTCGATAACACTGCTATAGCTTTTCTTTTCCTGAGCCACGGTCTTAACCTGGAAAAGCAGCATAAAAGCAGCCAGAACCGGCAGCACAAGGCCATACTTTAATGAATTCATTTTTTTTGATTTTTGCTTGTTTAACATAACTATTCGTTTTTTGATTAATGATTGATAAAAATGATTGGTGATTGCAATATATTGTGGCTGGGCAGTAAATTTCAGCATAGTCCTCTGATAGATACGTGCATCGGTAATTCGTTTTGAGGCAACAGCATCAGCAATGAATTCGAGATTTTGTGATATCGATCTCTTATATCTCCATATAAAGGGATTGAACCAAAAAGCAATGCAAAAAAGCTGGCTTATTATCATATCAAGCGAATGCCTTTGCGAGCTGTGTACTTTTTCATGGGTAATGATGCTTTCAAGCTCATATGGCTCAAGTAGCGATGAATTATATACTATGTAATTGAAGAATGAGAAAGGATGCTGTATCGTTGTAGTGTCAACCATATAATACCGGCCAAGTTTTACAATTTGCTGCCCTATAATCAACTTTCTCAGTGAAATGATATCATATATAAACCTCGCAAAGAAAAACAGTACACCGGCTAAATAAAGGCCTGCTGCAACATCAAACCAGTTTATCTCGGCGGGTGCTTCACCATTTGCCGACCTGATGGCATTTTGTATAGCTGCGTAGTGCGCCAGATTAATTGTACCTTCTGCCGGGGCGGGGGCAGGGTCAACCCAGATTACCTTGGTGTAGGCTATAAGTGGTAATGATATTGCTGTGAACAGTCCCGCCAGTAAAAACCATCGGTTGCTGTTGAAGAACGTTTCTTTGCGTAACAGGAAATGATACGCCAGGAAGAATACCGCTATCAGCAGTGATGCCTTTGTAATATATATGATGAAGTTTTCCATATCACTTCTTGTTTTCTATCATGTCAAGTATTTCCCGGAGTTCGTCTGCGCTGATTTTTTCTTCTTTTGCGAAGAATGATATCATGCTTTTATAGGAGTTATTGAAATAATTTTCAATGGCATTGCTCATAAAGCCTTTGCGGTAATCTTCTTTGCTTACAACAGGATAATACTGATGGGTATTGCCATAAGCATTATGCGCTACATAACCTTTATCTTCAAGATTCCGAATTATAGTAGACAGTGTATTGTAATGCGGTTTTTCATCAGTCACTTCGGTAAGTACATCTTTCACGAAAGCCTTTTCAAGCTTCCATAAAATGTGCATCACTTCTTCTTCTTTGTTAGTTAACTTTTGCATGGCGGTATTTTAATAATCCAAACTTAAAACTATTTTTTTAGTTGCGCAACTATTTTTATAGTTATTAAACTAAAAAGTTAGTTTTTTATTGTTCAGCGCTATAAAATACCGGTACTTTCTTTTGCAAGTAACTTACGGAGCCAAAGCAATGCTCCAACAGCCAGTAAACCGAAGCAACCCATAAACAACCAGTTGATAGAGTAGCTGGTGTGTGAGATGATTTCCATACCGGTCTTAGAGCTTGTAATATGCGCCAGGCTGAAGGTCATTGTATACAATGCCATATACCGGCCTTCATGTCCGCGGGGTGCACGGCTCATGGCAAAAGAATTACTGAACGGAAAACAAAACATCTCGCCGATTGTGAGGAATAAAAGACTAACAAACAGCGCACCCAGCCATGCATTGGCCAGCAGAGCGAAGAAACTTATACCCATGAGTAACGAACCCCACATCACAATTTTTAGCTTTTCTACATTTTTTCGCTCAAAGTAACCTACTATCGGCATTTCAAGAAAAAATATGGCAAGCCCGTTGGCCGACATCATAAGCCCGGTATGGAATTCAGTTAACCCATACCATTCTCTGTGATAGAGCGGGAGTGTCGTAAACAGTTGGAAGAATACAAACGCCGTGGCAAAGCTGCTGAACAGGAATAGCACAAACGGAAAATCACGCAGGGCAGAGCGTTGTGGCTGTGCAGTGTCAAGATGCCTGTCGGCTGCCGGCTTCTTTTTTCCTTTACCAGTAAGGCAAATATCAATATTGAAATGATACACGAAGCGCCGTCGGCCCAAAACAGGCCTTTGTAGCCAATACCAAGTATGATGAGTCCGCCCATGGCAGGGCCAAGTGCAAAACCCATATTTACGGCAAGGCGTACCAATGTAAGAGCCCGGGTGCGGTTTTCAGGTTTGGCGTAAGCGGTAAGCGACACAAACATGGCAGGCCTGAACATATCTGCAATTACCATGATGCTGAACATAGCGATGCACAGTCCGTAAAAGCTGGTGACAAACTGTATCCCGAAAAACATAAGCCCGCTGGTAAAGAGGCTGAACACCATTATTTTATAGAACCCGATCTTGTCTGATAACTTGCCGCCCAGCCATGAACCCAGCATTGAGCCGGTGCCGAAGCAGACCATTATCCACCCGACCTGGCTATAGGTAAAGTGCAGGTCTTCCTTAAGATATTTTGACAGGAAGGGCAGCACCATAGTACCGGCACGGTTAATGAAGGTGATGATAGCCAATATCCATACCTCCCTGCTGAAACCGCGGAAGTTATTGATGTATCGGGTAAAGGCCTTTTGGAGCATTGCACAGAATTTTGCATTGCAAAGGTAAGAAATGATGCACGACAACGTGCAAGGTTTCTAAACCTTACAGGTTTTTAAAATAAAAATACTAAGCGTAAATCTGCGACAGTGTAATAAGCCCGATGGCACACAGCGCCAGCGCAATGCCAACGTAATTGATTACTGAAAGTTTTTCTTTAAACGCGAGGATTCCCACAAGGCTTCCCAGAACAATTACCCCCATGTTCATTGAGGCAAATACGGTTGAAGGATTATCTGAAAAATCCCGGTGGGCCATTAAGTAAAATAATATATTACCGAAGTTGAGGGCGCCCACGCCAAGCCCGAACTTCACATTTTCAACCTTTATTCTTTTGCCTTTAGCAAGGCTGTAAAATATGAAAAGCCATGACACTGCCAATGCTCCGCACAACACCAGAAATAACGATGTCTTGTATGGAATTTCAATGCCGACTATTTGTTTAAATAGTATATCAATTATCCCAAAACCTAATAAAACCACAGCAGGGTAGAGCCATTTGTTTTCAGTTTTATCGGGCTTTTTATACAGTATGAGCGCTATTGCAGGGAAACCAATAGCAAGCCCCGCCCACTTGTAATTATTGAATTGCTCGCCGAAAATAAACCATGCCGCGAGTATGGGAATGAAAAGCGACATGCGTTGCGCAGCATCGGTCTTTACAATACCCATATGCTTTATGGATAGTGCCAGGAACAAAAATATTGACGGAAGTAAAATGCTTACAGGTATATATATATGCCACGGCAGGCTGCTGTCGATTACGGGAATATATGGCCTTAGAATAATAAAACACAGGCAGACTGCGGTGATATAGTTGAATGCAACTATTTGTGCAATGTTTACATTATGCTTGCGGGCTATCTTAAAGATAACACCAACTGATACGCTGCAGATTATGGAAAGGATGAGGTAGAGCATTTAAGCAATTATATGTAAAGCTTTATTTTGAATAATATTTTCAATTTCAGAATCTAAACCTGATGAATAATCTCGAAACTCCGTTATAAAAATACAAATGTCAGCATTTGTTAAATCTGAGGCATCATCATTATGGTGCAAAATATTATTCCGCTTTGTCACAATTGTATTTATAAGTTCTTTCTTATCTTGAAAGTTTATATTTTCTTCTAATTTAATACCAAACATTTCGAATAAGTCTTTTGTTCTAAAAGGATTTCCAGAAATAAAATTATCTAAATCATTTTTCTTTATTTTCAAATCCAATTTATCAAATCGACAATGTTTCTTATCAAGAATCGAATTCATTTTAGAGTCGCTTTTGGGTTTTTGTTCAATACTCCAACGTATCAAATTATAAGACAAATTTTCCTTTGTTAACCTCTCTTTAAAATCTAGTAACGCCAACTCTAATGCATCTTTTAGATAAGTTTCAAGATACCCGCATAAATTAATTAAAAATGATTTTGTAATAAAATTAGCATTATTATATACGAATGGTAAAGGCTCGTCAGAAATTAGAATAGTATCAAATTCTAAAATTGTACGATTTAATTCGTCAAGTTTATCGGTAAAATTTTTATACGCTTTGGTCATAACCGTCAATTTCACGTAATTTTTCAACCCAAAGATTTCGTCTTGTGATTATTGATGATTTTTGTTGAAGACCACCTGACATAGTTTTTTTGAATTCTGGGAGGGCGCATAATTCTTGGAATTTACGATTTAAATTTTCTCGATTTGCATCAATAAATTGATCCGAAAGATTATTAAAACTCCACATTAGCAAATCATAATATGCAATACTTTGGCGTGGTTTCTCCAACGTTGTATCTACAAATGGTCTGTCGAATGTTCGAAGACATCTGTCTAGAGTAGCATTAAACGTATTCCTTAATCCATCCTGAGCATCTTGCTCCAAGTTTTGATGTTGTTGCATGTATCTATCAAGCCATTTTGCAAGTCTCCCATCATATTCCTCTAAAGTGTCATCTAATGCAAGAAAACGTAGAATTAATTCTTCATTACTTCTGTCTTCACGTTCAGCACTTTTTTGAAAGTTTTTAATGAATTCTATATCACCTAATTCAATCAGTAATTTGTCTAGATTTCCAGGATAAATAGCATGTCTTATCTCTTGATCACTTAATCTTACAGCGCCTTGATTTAATCTTGCAAATATTTCATGAACAAGCTCTTTTGGATTTTCTTTACGAAGAATTATGCATCTTATCGTAGTGCTTTCTAATTCACTCTGCAACTCACCTAGTTCAGAAAATTTCTGACCATTTAGTTGGGGATAAACCGTTAAACCTTCCAATGCAAATTCATCATTGAAAAACCTTTTGATTGTAGTAATTCTTTGAACTCCATCGATTACGAGATGATTATTGTGTTCGTTTTCAGCAAAATAACATGCAGGTAACGGAATTCGCATTAAACATGATTCTATAAATCTACTCGCCCTTTCAAATCCATCTTTATCCCATTTATACTTACGTTGAAATTCTGGATTTAGAATTAATTTTGCGGGTTCTGCGTCTGCTCTAGTGACTAATGTTTCAAATGGATAATCTATCGGATACAAATTTAATGTAGCTCTTTCCATGTTAAATCTAAATTTTAACGAATATATAAATAATTATGTAAGAATTCTTCCTAAACCTTATCCTGCAATACCTTAATCTCATCCCTTAACTTTGCGGCTTGTAAAAAGTCAAGCTCTTTGGCGGCCTTCTCCATGGCCTTGCGTTTCTCGCGGATGATTTTGTCAATATCAATCTTGCTCATGTACGTTGTATCCGGTTCAGCTGCGATTTTCGGAGCGTTTTCAAACTTGTAAGCATTGTTCTGTCCCAGTACATTCTTCTCAATTTTTTTGTTAAGCGCCTGTGGTACAAGGTTGTTCTCCAGGTTGTAGGCATGCTGCTTTTCGCGACGATAATTGGTCTCGTCAATAGTGCGCTGCATACTGTCGGTAATCTTGTCGGCATACATTATCGCCTTGCCGTTTACGTTACGTGCTGCACGGCCCACTGTCTGTATCAGCGAGCGGTTACTGCGCAGGAAGCCTTCCTTGTCAGCATCAAGTATCGCCACGAGCGACACCTCCGGCAAGTCAAGCCCTTCACGTAAAAGGTTAACCCCGATAAGCACATCAAATAAACCTTTGCGCAAATCCTGCATGATCTCTACACGTTCCAGCGTATCTACTTCACTGTGAATGTAACGGCAACGTATCGACAACTTCGTAAGGTATTTTGCCAGTTCTTCCGCCATTCGCTTGGTCAGGGTTGTAACAAGCACACGCTCGTCAAGTTCCACACGTTGCTGAATTTCCTCAATCAGGTCATCTATCTGGTTCAGGCTCGGGCGTATCTCTATCACCGGGTCAAGCAATCCCGTTGGGCGTATAACCTGCTCAACATAAATCCCTTCGCTCTTTTGTAGTTCATAGTCGGCAGGGGTGGCGCTCACGTATACTACCTGGTTTTGCATTGCCTCAAACTCTTCAAATTTAAGCGGACGGTTATCCATCGCGGCCGGCAGCCTGAACCCGTACTCCACAAGGTTTTCCTTACGTGAACGGTCGCCGCCGTACATAGCATGCACCTGGCTTACCGTTACGTGGCTTTCGTCAATCACCATCAGGTAATCTTTGGGGAAATAATCAATAAGGCAGAAAGGCCTTGTACCCGGCAACCTGCGGTCAAGATAGCGGGAATAGTTCTCAATTCCCGAGCAATAACCAAGTTCGCGAATCATCTCCAGGTCGAAGTTGGTACGCTCTTCAAGGCGCTTGGCTTCAAGGTGTTTGCCTATGGAGTTAAAGTATTCTACCTGCTTCACCAGGTCCTGCTGAATCTCCCAGATGGCGCCGTTAAGCACATCAGGACTGGTAACGAACATGTTTGCAGGATAGATATTCAGCCTGTCGTATTTTTCTATGACTTTTGAAGAAGTTTTTTCAAAAGCTTCAATTTCTTCAATTTCATCACCAAAGAAATGGATGCGGAAAGGGTCGTCGCCATAACTCGGGAATACTTCTACAGTGTCACCTTTTATACGGAATGTCCCCGGAGTGAAATCGCCTTCTGTACGGGCATATAAGCTTTGTACCAACCTGTGTAATAATTTAGTGCGTGAAATAATCTCACCACGTTTTATAGATATTACGTTTTTCTGGAACTCAACCGGGTTACCAATACCGTATAGGCACGATACCGAAGCCACCACCAAAACATCACGCCGCCCCGATAATAGGGCAGATGTGGTGCTGAGGCGCATTTTCTCAAGCTCTTCATTTATTGAAAGGTCTTTTTCAATGTAAAGTCCGCTAACTGGTATATAGGCTTCAGGCTGGTAATAGTCGTAATACGAAACAAAATACTGCACGGCATTCTCTGGAAAAAACTGCTTGAACTCGCTGTACAGCTGGGCTGCAAGCGTTTTGTTATGTGCAAGCACAAGTGTAGGTTTTTGCACTTCTTCAATTACGTTAGCCATGGTAAAAGTCTTACCGCTGCCTGTCACGCCCAGCAGTGTCTGGAAACGCTCCCCCGCTTTTATCCCCTCGCTCAGTTTCTTTATCGCTTCGGGCTGGTCACCCATCGGCTTATAGTCAGATACTACCTTAAATTTCATCTTCTTCGCATTTTCGCAAAGATAGTGATTATGAGGCAGAATTCAGCTTAAGGTAAGGCTCCGCAATTAGTTAAAACTTTGTTGTAAAACGGGTTATGAGCTACATAAAATAATAAATTTACTGAAACCATTCTGCACAAATGAAAATATTTGCCCTTGAAAAGATACGTGAAGCTGACAAAATAACAATTTTAAGGCAGGGCATTACATCGTATGATTTGATGGAACGTGCTGCCAATGAGGCTTTTTTGTGGATAAAAACTGCAAACCCAGATAAAGAAACAGCCTTTCATGTTTTCTGTGGCGGGGGTAATAACGGTGGTGACGGGCTGATTATAGCCAGATTATTATATGAAGATGGTTACGAAGTGCAAATCCATCAGATTGAAGGTGTAAAGACATCTGAAGATTATAAAACTGCGTTGCAAAATGCTGTTGATAAGGATGTTAAAGTAACAAACTCACTCAAAATAGAATACGAAGGCGATAAGACCATAATAATTGATGCTTTATTCGGTACAGGATTATCACGTGAACCTGAAGGTAAATATCTGGAAGTTATTGAATTAATTAATAATTGTGGGTTGACTATAATTTCAATCGACATACCATCGGGATTGTTTTTGGATAAGCCGACAACGGTTGCCGTTAAAAGTAACATTGTGCTAACTTTCCAGTGTCCGAAATTTGCATTTTACCTGAGCAGCAATTATGATTTTGTTAACACTGTAGAGGTGCTGGATATTGGTTTGGACAAAGAATTTATCTCTAAAGAAAATTCTGATATAATTTTTGTTAATAAAAAGGATGCTAATACACGTTACAAGCATGTGCCGTATTATGCGCATAAAGGTACAATGGGGCATGCGTTAATAGTTGGCGGAAGTTATGGAAAAATCGGTGCGATAACCCTTTCGGCAAAAGCAGCGCTTAAAGCCGGCAGCGGACTCGTTACATCCTATATACCGGAATGTGGGTACAATATTCTTCAAACCGCGCTGCCCGAAGCGATGGTAATTACAAATGGTGAAAAATACATTTCACAAATATCATTTGAAATAAAACCGACAGCAATTGGAATTGGCCCTGGGCTGGGACTAAATGAAGAAACACAGCACGCTTTTCACGACCTGCTGCAACTGCAAACAGCGCCAATGGTTATTGATGCCGATGCGCTTAACATTCTGTCAGCTAATAAAGAATGGCTGAAAGATGTACCTGAAAACTCAGTGCTTACGCCGCATCCTAAAGAGCTGCAGCGGCTTATAGGAGATTGGCAGGATGACTTTGAAAAAATGGAGATGGTAAAGGCTTTCTCAAAGCAGTATAAGCTGGTAATGGTTTTGAAGAATGCCCGAACCATGGTAGTTTATGAAGATAAGGTCTATGTTAACTCAACCGGTAATTCAGCATTGGCAACCGGTGGCAGCGGCGATGTGCTCACGGGTATCATAACAGGCCTGATTGGGCAAGGCTATAGCACTGTTGATGCAGCAGTGTTTGGTGTTTATCTCCACGGACTCACAGCCGACATTGGCGCTGCGGAAATAAGTAAGCAAGCTTTTACAGCTTCATCTATCATTGATTATTTGGGTAAAGCCTTTCTGCAGGTGGAGAGCGAGTGCCTTTAGTCGAATTCTTGCAAATTCCTTGTTTTTTACGCAGGGTTTACGGAATTTTACCGCTTCAAAACCCACCAATAAATGGACACTGTACATTACATAAGCACCGATATACTTTCCCTTGAAACCGTAAACGAGATTATCACCCAAAACAAAAGGCTTGAACTAAGTGAGGAGGCGAGGGTGAATATCGAGAAATGCCGCAACTACCTCGATGAAAAGATGAAAACCCAGGAGGATGCCATTTACGGAATCAACACCGGTTTCGGCTCGCTTTATAATGTAAAGATTTCAAACGATAACCTTTCGCAGCTTCAGGAAAACCTTGTAAAATCTCACGCATGCGGCACAGGCGACATTGTTCCGGATGAAGTTGTTAAGATCATGCTGCTGTTGAAAATACAGTCGCTTAGTTACGGCTATAGCGGCGTTCAGGTGAAAACAGTAGAAAGGCTTATTGACTTCTATAACAATGACATACTTCCTGTTATCTATACTTTAGGTTCACTTGGCGCGTCAGGCGATTTGGCTCCGCTGGCGCACCTTTCATTGCCGTTGCTTGGAGAAGGCGAAGTGTTTATGGATGGTTTCCGACAGCCTGCAAAAAAGATGCTTGAGAAAATGGGGTGGGAGCCGATAGTGCTTCAATCGAAGGAAGGGCTGGCATTGCTTAACGGTACGCAGTTTATGAGCGCTTACGGAGTTTATGCATTGCTGAAGGCGACTAAGCTTTCATACCTAGCTGACATCGTCGGGGCAATTTCCCTTGAAGGCTTTGACGGAAGGATTGAACCGTTCAATGAACTGATACACATGGTGCGCCCCCACAAAGGCCAGATTGTGACAGCTCGCCGCATGAACGAATTGCTTGATGGCAGCGAGATCATTGCCCAGCCGAAAAAGCATGTACAGGACCCGTATTCGTTCCGGTGCATACCGCAGGTGCATGGCGCGAGCAAAGACACGATTGACTACGTTAAGAAAGTGTTCCGTACCGAGATCAACTCGGTTACCGATAACCCGAATATTTTTATCGACAGTGACTTAATTATTTCAGGCGGTAACTTCCACGGTCAGCCGTTGGCGTTGACATTGGATTTCCTCGGGCTTGCCCTTGCCGAACTCGGTAGCATAAGTGAGCGCCGTACTTATCAGCTTATCTCAGGCCTGCGCGGACTGCCACCGTTCCTTGTATCAAACCCCGGACTTAACTCGGGCTTTATGATTCCGCAATATACCGCTGCCGGTATCGTGAGCCAGAACAAACAGTTGGCAACTCCGGCGAGTGTCGACAGCATCGTGTCGAGCAACGGGCAGGAAGACCACGTGAGCATGGGTGCCAATGCCGCTACCAAAACCCTGAAGATTGTTGATAACCTGGAGCGCATACTGGCCATTGAGCTTATGAATGCCTCACAGGCTATAGAGTTCCGCCGGCCGCTAAAAACAAGTGATTTCCTTGAAATGTTCCTGAAATCGTACCGTGAAGAAGTACCGCTTGTTGAAGAAGACCGTATTCTGCATTATGACATAGAAAACACCATTGCCTTCCTGCAGAATTTACAGCTGGATGAGAGTGTGTTTGAGTAAAGATTTTGGAACACACCTGCCCGAATGGTACAGGCGCGGATTAGAAAGATTAAGCAGATTAACACAGATTTTTTACAGTAGTTCCATGTCGAACGCAGCGCAGCGGAGTTGAGACATCTCAAACGTCAATATCAAATTTGGTTTTAAAATATTCTTTCCAAAAGTTTACGACTTTCTCAATTTCATCTTCAAAATATAATTTATCGCCATTGGCCATAATTATGTAAAGAGCGGTCTGATCAAATTGTTTGCTAAAAATATTTGAAAAAGGGCCAATATTTTTTGTTGTTGTTTCAATTTGTCCTTTTGCTCTCCCAGGATCCAAATCTAAATGCTTCGCGCCATTTGCAATATCATGCATAATTTTTAAAGATGGACAAACAGGGTATAACGTTTTTCTAAATCCGCCTAATTCGCTTTTATCACGGATTTGAAAATGCTCTTTGGCTACCCAATCTGTTAAATGGAAAGAAAACATTGCTAATGCCAAAGCTTTGGGGGTAGACGTTGTCCTACCTCTAAATTCTGAATGTTGCTCAAGTAATGCTCTTAATAAATCCGTAGAATTTTTGATATCAAAAGAATAAATTGGATTACTATTCTGCTCCATTTCTAACAATATTTTCTTTAACATCTCCCACCTCATAAAAACTAAACACGCTCCCACCATACTTCTTGTCAAAAGAAAAATTCGGCAGGTGGTCCATTTTGGTGTGTTTTGAATGTTCGATGATTAGCAGGCCGCCATCGGCAAGGGCGTTGTGTTCAAAGATAAGGTGCACCAGTTCTTCAAAAAGCTTCTGCTCCATGTGGTAGGGTGGGTCGGCAAAAATGATGTCATATGCTGCTTTGTTGCCTTGCAGGAATTTTTTAACCGGGCTCTTGGTTGCCTGTATATTGAAATCAAACTCCTGAGCCGTTTGTTTTATAAACTTGATACAGCCGAAATCTTCATCTACGGCAGTAATGCTTGCGGCGCCGCGCGACCCGAACTCATAGCTGATGTTTCCAGTACCGGCAAATAGGTCAAGCACCTTAATACCTTCAAGGTCTACACGGTTGTTCAGTATATTGAACAGCGATTCCTTGCTCATGTCGGTCGTTGGGCGTACGGGCAGGTTCTTCGGCGGGCTTATCCTGCGGCCCTTATATTTTCCTGAAATTATCCTCATGAATGCAATAGTATAAAGTGTTCCAGCGCAATGGCTTCGGTAATGCCGAATTTATCCTGCAGCGCCGTGGTGTCGAGCAAATCTACATTCCGAATATAATTGTAAGCCGCCTCAAAATAAGCGCTCTGCCTGTCGATTTTCCCCAATAGGCTTATGTTTACGGTCTCGGGGTTCAGCTGCAGCTGCTCAAGAGTAAATAATATGTAATATAAAAAGTCGTCCGTAGTGCTGTACTCAAACGAGTTGAACAGCAATAGCTTTTGTCCGCGAGCTACCACAATCTCGAAATGGTTATCCTGAAGATGGATGTACACATTCACGCTGCCGGTGCTGCCAAGTTCCAAAAGTTTCGGAACAAGGATGCTGTTGGCATTACGGTACTCGAACTCCCCGAACTGGTCGATAAGAAAATTGTTCACGTTTACCAGCGGCACATATACATTGTTCATTTCGTGGCCGGCTATAGCATCGTATGTGAAGAAATCCGTCTCAAAAACCTTGGTGTTGTATTGCAGGTAGCTGCCCAGGTAATGCTCGTCAAACAACGCTTGCGGTACAAAGGTATTGAAGCTGTTATCGTGCAAAACCACCACTTCGTCATACGGGCGGGTAAGTTCAGGATGGTCAACAAACACCTTCCAAAGCTGTTCTTCAATAGGCTTGTACTTCGCGAACTTAATTTCTTTATGGCCCAGCAGCTGCCAGTTGAGCGTATCAAGGCAGCAGAACGAAAGGCCGTCCTGCGCCACGCTCAGCGCCAGTTTGCGGTAATTCTTCAGTGTAATAACGTCTGTCATGGCAACGGGTTAGGGTAACAAATTTACATTCTTTTTCGGGATATGCGGGGCAGGGCGCAAAATCGTGGTATCTTTGAAATCCTAATTTGATTACCCGAATGACCACCCCGCAGTTTTACAGCCTGTTGCGCAACAGTTTCCCGTTTGAGCCCACGGCAAAGCAGGATATTTTCCTCCAGCAGATTGCGGGCTTTGTGACTGACCATAGCAGGAACAACCTCTTTGTGCTGAAAGGCTATGCAGGTACAGGTAAGACTACGATTATATCGACACTTGTAAATAATCTTCAGGCAGCCGGTAAGAAATATGTGCTCTTGGCACCGACGGGCCGCGCGGCGAAGGTTATTGCAAATTACAGCAACAAACCGGCGTTTACGATACACAAACGCATTTATTTCCCGAAAAAAGGAAGCGGGGGCGAGGTGGGCTTTACATTGCAGCCGAATAAATTTAAGGACACAGTTTTTATTGTGGATGAAGCCTCAATGATAAGCGATACCGCCGCAGAGAGCAGGATGTATGCCAACGGTTCGCTGCTTGACGATCTTATGAGCTATGTGTACAACGGTGAGCGGTGCAGCATGATACTGATTGGTGATACGGCACAGCTTCCGCCGGTGAATATGGAGTTGAGTCCCGCGCTGGATATAAAAGGACTGGCTCAGAATTACGATAAGAACGTGCACCACATAGAATTGGACGAAGTAATGCGCCAGGCTCTTGACTCAGGAATTCTTTACAACGCTACAGAGATACGTGAGATGCTGAAGACGGCATTCCCTGACGCGTTTACGTTCAATTTAAGAGGTTTTAAGGATATTGTGCGGCTGACGGATGGTTACGACATTCAGGATGCCATACACGCCGCATATAGCAATTATAGTATTGAAGATACGGCTTTCATTGTACGGTCCCAACAAGCGGGCCAACCAGTATAATATGCAGATACGTACGCGAATTTTAGGCCGTGAGAGCGAACTTTCGGCCGGAGATATGTTGATGGTGGTAAAGAATAATTATTTTTGGCTTGAGGAAAAGAGCGAGGCAGGTTTCATTGCCAACGGTGACATCATTGAAGTGCTGGAGATTTTCAAGATTCAGGAGCTGTACGGCTTTAAGTTCGCGAAAGTGAAAGTACGGATGGTAGATTATGAAAACCAGCTGCCATTTGAGACGATACTGATTCTCGACACGCTGGAAAGTGAAACGCCGTCGCTTACGTATGAGGAATCGGATAAGCTGTATAAGGAGGTTATGGCTGATTATGAGCACGAAGCCAACAAATACAAACGTTTTATGGCAGTTAAGAACAACCCCTATTTTAATGCGCTGCAGGTCAAGTTCTCCTATGCCATTACCTGCCATAAAAGCCAGGGCGGGCAGTGGAACACGGTGTTTATAGAGCAGCCTTACCTGCCGGAGGGCATCAACAGGGATTACCTGCGTTGGTTGTACACGGCAGTGACACGGGCAAAAGATAAATTGTATTTAATAGGGTTTAAAGATGAGGCGTTTGAAGAGTAGTTTCCCGATATTGGTATATTCAATAATGTTAATGTGCTTATATTCATGTAATATAGGTACAGTAAATATTGAAACCCAGGAGGGAGTTAATAATGCACGGGATATAATCATTGAAAGGTTTGGTGAAAATAAAGAAATCAATGGTCTCTCTCTCGTTACTGCAACTGGATATGTTCCAACAATGGAATCAGTATTACAAACTGTAACTATAGAATACCCAATACAAAATAAAGTTTATTATGAGGTTTATAAGCTGGCTGAGCCGGATGATGTTTCTGAACCTGATTTGTTGTATAAATTTGAACCTCGTTTATTAAATAAAAGTGACGATACTGTTGAAACTGTCAGAATAAAGGAAATCAAATTTGATGAAATACCGTCATATGTTGAGGCTGCAAAAAAGCTCATTAAGAATAAACATTTATATTCGTCAATCCATCTATCTGAATGGGATTTCAGTGTAACAAAAAATCATCAAGTTACCCATATATTTACGATTATGTGTACATTGAAGAAGCCCGAACCTTTGCAACGTGGAAGTTGGATTAGATTTGAAATTGACGAGGAAGGAAAATTAAAGGAGAAGAAATATTTATAATGAAAATCATAGCAGTAATACCGGCGCGATATGCCAGCACACGTTTCCCGGCAAAGCTTATGCAGGATCTGGGAGGGAAGACAGTTATAACCAGAACCTACCAGGCAGCGGTGGGCACAGGCCTGTTTGATGATGTGTTTGTGGTTACCGACTCTGATATCATCTTTAAAGAGATTGAAGCCAACGGCGGCAAAGCCATCATGAGCATTAAAGAACATGAGAGTGGAAGTGATCGTATAGCTGAAGCGGTAGAAAACCTTGATGTTGATATAGTTGTGAACGTACAGGGTGATGAGCCTTTTATCAACAAAGAACCCTTGGCGGATGTGCTTGAAGTGTTTAAGAGCGACACCGCCCATGAGATTGACCTTGCATCAGTAATGATTCCGATAACGGACTGGGATGATATCAATAACCCCAACAATGTAAAAGTAATTACCGACCAGAAGGGCTTCGCGCTATATTTCTCACGTTCGGTTATTCCATTTCCACGTGATAAAGAAGCAGGAGCGAAATACTTCAGGCATATAGGTATTTACGCGTTCAGGAAGCATGCGCTTATGGACTTTTATAAGCTGCCAATGCAATCGCTCGAAGCTACCGAAAAACTGGAACAGCTGCGCTACCTGGAGTACGGCAAGAAAATCAGGATGGTGCAGACAGGCCACGCCGGCATAGGCATCGACACCCCTGAAGATTTGGAAAAGGCCAGGAAGATGCTGGGGGTAATCTTAAAAAGATCCGCATAAATCTGCTAAATCTGCTAAATCCGCGTCATCCGCGTTCCATAAAAATCACCGTAATTTTTTTATCGTAAAAAGCTCGTTATGGTCTTCTACCTTGGGGTACATCCGTACGGAATAATCATTGCTAAAGTGTGTGCGATAATCTAAATTTCTTTGCTTATCTTTCTTTGTCAATGTCATGGTATTGAACAAGATGAAGCCATTTACATTAAGAAGGAAGTTAATTCTGTTAATAAAGAAATCTTCAAACAAAAAGTTAGGCATAGCAGTGTCGCGAAAGATATCAATAATGATGAGGTCATACCTTTTCTTTGTTCGCAGCACGTATTCAAAAGCATCACCAATTACTATTTCAACGTCATTATAATCTTTGAGTCCGAAATAGGTGTTTGCAATCTCAACTGCCACAGGGTCAATTTCAACGCCGGTGATGTGTCCGCAGTATTTTATTTCATCCTTTAGTGTTTTGATCACGCTGCCGCCTGCCACACCAAGTATAAGTATCTCCTTAAATCCGCGTATGCGCTCAAAACCTATGTAGTGCAATCCTTTCCGCAATATGCGCTGCAGGCTGCCGTATGAATAATTGGTATTGGCACTGTCAAGTACCAGCTGGCCATTGTTCCAGGTAACTTCAAGGTTTTTGCTGTAAGCAGAGCGTTTGTTGTAAATATTTATAGGGATGAAGTAGCTTAAAATCCGCCTGAACATTAGTAATTTGTTTGCGGTTGTAAATATATAGTATTTTTATAGCCTGTTTTCTGACGATTTATGAAAAAAATATATCGGTTTATATTTTTCAGGCTTATGGGATGGCGGCTTAACGGAACTATAAGTCCTGGCTTAAAAAAATGCATAATGGTAGTGGTGCCTCACACCAGTTGGGTTGATTTCTTTATTGGGGTAATGGCACGTGGGTCAATAGGGCTGGAGATGCACTATGTGGCAAAGAAAGAGCTGTTCCGGTTCCCTTTTGGGGCATGGTTCCGGTGGATGGGCGGCGCGCCGCTTGACAGGAGCAGGGCAGAGAATAAGGTTGACGCCATTGCAGCAATCTTCCATCAGCGTAAGGTGTTTCGTTTGGCTATCGCCCCTGAAGGAACGCGTAAAAAAGTTGACAAATGGAAAACCGGCTTTTATTACATAGCGCTTAAAGCTGATGTGCCTGTGGTTGCAATTGCATTTGACTATGGTAAAAAGAGGTTAAGATTGCTGAGCCATTTTATCCTGCAGGTAATATTGACAATGACCTTAAAATTCTTGAGGCAAACTACATTGGCGTAACAGGCTTTGTGCCTGAATACAGCTACAAAAATGATTATGAATAGTTTAACGCTTTGTTAGCAGTCATTAACAACATGTGGTTGTATCTTTACAATAGCAAAAATGAGAAAGTTAGCTATAGGCCAATAAAATATTTATAGAATATTACTGCTTAAGCAGCTTTTAAGAATTTGTGTTTGTTTTATTGGTTAATGAGAACCCGGGAAATATTTTATAATATGCTTCCGGGTTTTTTATTTATGGGTGTTATAGGTAGTTTAAGTTATTTATAACTATTCATTGGTAAAACGTTAAGAGTATGTGCGGTTATATTTACAAAAACAAAATTAACTAACATTTCTACTTATGAAAAGAAACATTTACCTATTAGGCGTATTGGCAGGATTGTCATTTTTTGCATCGTGCAGTGATGATGACAATAATAATAACAATCAGCAGCAAACAGTAGAGCTTTACACATCCAGCAATACTTCAGGCAAGATATCAGTTACAAATTTGTCAAACGGGCAGGTAGTGAGCCTTGGTAATGCTGATGATATAAACCTCGATTCAGATGGAATTTATTATGATCCTGTTTCAGACCAAATCATACAGGCATCAAGAAGCAGGAATAAATTAAACCTATATGAGAATATACAGGATGCAATTGCTAATAACGGAACACTTTTAAACGTTGGTAACGGAATATCTGATATCCACTTTACAAACCCGAGAGAAATTGCGGTTACAGGCAATACAATCTTTGTTGTACAAGACCAATCTGCTGCGAATGAAATGACAAATAAAATTGTTGTGTTTACTAAAAACGGCAATGAATTTTCAAAAACAAAAACATATACTATCGATTTTAAACTGTGGGGAATCCATGCAGACGGCAATAATCTTTATGCGGTAGTTGACAATACCGGAAACATAGCAAGGTTTGATAATATATTAAGCATGCCTGAAGGCGCTATTTTCCCAACTAAGATTGTTAGCATTGCAGGCCTTACCAGGACTCATGGTATTACTTATTCGGCAGAATCAGATGTTATGGTACTTACTGATATTGGAGATGCAGCTGTTGATAATGACGGTGGTATTGTATTTATTGATAACTGGACTGAGATTTTCAACAATGTTACAAGCGGAAATGGTATAAATATGGGGTTACAGCATAGGATATACGGACCCTTCAACAATGTTGGGTAACCCTGTTGATGTAGCATATGATAACGTAGCAAAAAGAATCTATGTGGCTGAAAGGCTGAATGGCGGCGGCCGTGTACTTACATTTGCATCGCCATCAACAGGTACTTTTGATACAGCACCTTTACAAAATAGGGCTGAGCCGGGTGTATCTGCCGTGTACCTGTCAAGAAGATAATCATTTGTTGATGTGAATATTCAAAGCTCTGCTAATGCAGGGCTTTTTTGTTTAATATCCTTCATCACTATATATTTACATTATAAATCAACTTTAATGAATCTTGAATATCTGTTTACCTGTTACAAAGAGCCTGCTTTGCATGGGCGGTATATTACGCTTCAGCACATAGAACCATTAATTAAGAAGCATAGCGAAAAATTTGAAACCTGCAAAACAGGAACATCTGTAAATGGCGAAACAATTTGGAGCTTAAAAGCCGGTAATGGGCCTGTTCGGGTTTTTATATGGTCTCAAATGCATGGCAATGAATCAACTACTACAAAAGCAATTTTTGATTTTTTGAATTTCTTGTCTGATGAAACTGAAAATGCGCAACGCTTCCTTAGCAAGTTTACTTTCCTGATACTTCCTATGATAAATCCGGATGGAGCTAAAGCTTACACACGCGTAAATGCAAACGGTATTGACCTTAACCGTGACGCAGCAGATTTATCACAACCCGAAAGCAGGGCATTACGCAGGGCATTTGATGAATTTAAACCGCACTGGTGCTACAACATGCATGACCAGCGCACAATATTTGCCGTGGGAGATACGGGTAAGCCTGCTACTATGTCTTTTCTTGCCCCATCTTATAATGAAGCCAGGGAGATAAACGACTGCCGTTTAAAAGCCATCAATGTAATTGTTGCGATGCATAAAACACTTCAGCAATATATTCCCGGGCAGGTGGGGCGTTTTGATGACGGCTTTAACATCAATTGCATAGGCGATACATTTCAATCATTGGGTGTGCCAACAATTTTGTTCGAGGCCGGGCATTTCCCCAATGACTATGAGCGCGAAACTACACGTAAGTATGTGTTTTTGCATTATTATCAGGATTGTCAGCAATTTACGAAAACGTTATAGTTGTTAATGAAAGCGAAAGATATTTTGAAATTCCACAAAATAAGATAGCTTTTTATGATATGATGTGGAAAAATGTCAAAATAAATTATGAAAATAAAGAAATTATTTCGAATTTTGCATCACAGTATAAAGAAGCGTTAATTGATAATTCTGTAATTTTTGAAGCTATTATCAGCGAAATAGGTAATCTTCATGATTTTCACGGACATATTGAATATGACTGTAGCTACGAAGAATTTACTGACGCTAATGGGGGCAAGGCACCGATAGTTGGCCGGAAAGCAGATTTTATAATAGGCCGCAGGCATTTCAAAAAATGGAGAAGAAGTTTAGCAACGCACTTATAATGTAATTGAACTTAACCAGATAATTACTTTAAAAAGCACACTATGAGCAAATTTCGTTTAGATGAGGTTGACCATCAGATATTAGACATGCTGATTGACAACACAAGGGTACCGTTTACAGATATCGCTAAAAAACTGCTTATCTCTGCGGGCACTGTGCACGTAAGGGTTAAAAAATGGAAGATGCAGGCATCATTCAGGGTTCATCATTAACTCTTGATTATGAAAAGCTTGGCTATTCTTTCATAGCTTATGTTGGTGTTTTCCTTCATAATACATCACAAACCAAATTTGTACTTGAGCGCATCAATGAAATTCCATTCGTTACTGTAGCTCATGTAACTACCGGTAAATTCAACATTTTCTGTAAAATACGTGCTAAAGATACCAAACATGCCAAAGAAGTTATTTTCATGATTGATGATATTGAAGGCGTTTACCGTACTGAAACGATGATATCGCTTGAGGAGAGCATCAATGATAAGAAAAGGCTTATGCATACCATCTTCAAAGACTTGTAAGATTTTTTGCAAAATATTAATACCCTCATGTTTAAAGCATGAGGGTTTTTTTATTAATTTCAGGGAAAATTCTTCACTATGTATCCCGATACCCGGCTTGAACGCTTTAATGAAAATGTTGCGCTGAAGTACAAGCTGTTCAACAGCCTGTTTATGACCCTGCCTTTCGATGCTATTGATAATACCGGGGCCATGCTGCCGCTTTTCAGTGAGTTTTGTGAGCAGGGATACAATGAGGGGCACAGCCCGGAAGAAATCTTTAACGCATTTGCCGGTAAATACTTGCCGGAATTTACCGAAAAGCAGCGTATTGATATGATGTTTCGCTTCATTCAGTATGTAGAAAGGCAGGTAGTGCTGTTTGATGCCATTGAAGATGCAGCCTTTACTACCCTAAACAATCTTGAAGGTTCAGGTACGCTCCGGGATATAAAAGAACGTGCAGAGAATTTTGGGCTGATTAATGAGCTCAGGGACTTTCTTGAACATTTTAGTGTAGGAACTGTGCTTACAGCACACCCTACGCAATTTTATCCGGGCTCGGTGCTTGGCATCATAACCGATCTTACCAACGCCATAAAAAGCAATTCGCTTTCAGAAATTAAAGAACTCCTGTCACAACTCGGCAAAACGCCATTTATTAAAAAAGAAAAGCCTACACCTTATGATGAGGCTGTAAGCCTCATCTGGTATCTGGAGAATGTGTTTTACCGAACGGCAGGTGAGATGTCTTCATATATACAACAGGCGATTTTTAAAAGTGGAGCGCAGGAGCATCCGGTGCTTACGTTCGGGTTTTGGCCGGGAGGCGACCGCGATGGCAACCCGTTTGTAACAAATGAGATTACGATGAAAGTGGCTGACAGGCTGCGCACATCAATCCTGAAGTGCTATTATGCTGACATCAGAAGGCTGAAGCGCAGGCTTACTTTTGAGGGCGTAGAGGATAAGATAACCGATATTGAACAGAAGCTGTACCGCTCCGTGTTTTATTCGCAGGGAGAGCTTTATATCACGCAGGAAGAATTGAAAGAAAAGATTTCGGAGGTGCGTGACATTGTCTACCAAAAGCATGAATCACTGTATATTGATAAAATAGACGAGTTCATTAGCCGCGTCAACCTGTTTGGCTTCCACTTCGCAGGGCTGGACGTTCGCCAGAACAGCAAAATCCACAATGCGGTATTTGAGCATTTGTCAACGTTAGTAAAACTTCCTAAAGATTACAATGAACTTGATGAAGATGAAAAAGTAGCTGCGCTTCATAAGTTGAAAGATACTATTGATGTTGCAGCAATAAAAGATGAACAGGCCAGACAAACACTGGAGTCGATACAGGCGATGCGAAATATACAGGAACTGAACGGCGAGCGGGGGAGCAACCGCTACATCATCAGCAACACCGAAAGCCTGCTGAATGTGATGGAGTTACTCGCAATGTTCGAAATGACAGGTTGGGAGAATCCTACAGTTGATATTGTGCCGCTTTTTGAAACGGTTGACGACCTTGAGGCGGCAGCCGATATTATGCAAAGGCTGTATAACGACAAAAAATATGCGGCCCACCTAAGACGCCGGGGCAATAAGCAGACGATTATGGTCGGCTTTAGCGACGGCACTAAAGATGGCGGTTACCTTATGGCTAACTGGGGCATTTTTTAAAGCCAAAGAAGAACTGACCCGCATTGCACGTGAAAATAATATAGCTGTCGTGTTCTTTGACGGACGTGGCGGCCCGCCAGCAAGGGGCGGGGGTAAGACCCATAAATACTATGCATCGCAGGGCCCGACTATCGAGAACCGCGAGATACAGATTACCATACAGGGACAAACCATAAGCAGTAACTTCGGTACGCTTGATACCTGCCGATTCAACTTAGAGAATATGCTGAGCGCCGGGATTACCAATGGTGTTTTCAACAAAGACAAAAAGCAGCTTACGCAGAAACAGCACGCTCTCATCAACCAGATGGCAAAGCTGAGCTACCAGAAGTACCTCGACTTTAAGAACCATCCCAAGTTTGTGCCGTATCTCGACAAAATGAGTACGCTGAATTACTATGCCAAAACCAACATCGGCAGCAGGCCGAGCAAACGCAGCAAGTCTAAGGAATTAGATTTTAACGACCTGCGGGCTATACCATTCGTGGGGTCATGGAGCCAGCTGAAGCAGAACGTGCCGGGTTTCTTTGGCTTGGGGACAGCACTTGGGCATTTTGAAAAAGAGGAAAAATGGGATGAGGTGAAAGAGCTGTACACCAATTCACTTTTTTTCCGCACACTGATAGAGAATAGTATGATGTCGCTGAGCAAGTCATTCTTTCCGCTCACAGCTTATATGAAAGATGACAAAGAGTTTGGTGAGTTCTGGCAGATAATCTACGATGAGTATTGCGAAACCAAACGCCTGCTGCTAAAACTTTCCGGCTATGAAGAACTCATGGAAAACTACCCTGATGGCCGGGCTTCTATAAAAATTCGTGAGCAGATAGTGATGCCTTTGCTTACAATTCAGCAATACGCCCTGCAGAAAATACGTCATATAAAAAACAATGGTGAAGACGATAAGCTGTTGGAAACATACGAGAAGATCGTAACGCGGTCACTGTTCGGCAATATCAATGCGGCGCGGAATTCGGCATAAGAAAGTCATATGAAAAAATCATTTTACTATATATTATGGGCTGTACTGACTCTTCTCCTTATAATATTTATATTTTTACACTTAGGTTTCTTAATTGATATAAAGTATCAGGTTGAAGCTTCAAATACAGTCAGTAACGGGATTATTAAATTATTTTACAGACATGTAAACATTTTCTCGTTACTTATTACAGTCCTATTTTTAATATCATTTTTTCTTCTTTTTTAGAACTAGAAAATTATTCAATGAACATAAAAGACCTTAACGAAACAGAGTTCGCGCCATATCAGGCGCCATATTTAATGCTTGTTGACGATACATGGAGCCTTACTGAAGAGCTGGAAGTAAGCCTGCATAACTTTATCCGCTTTGTGCAGGATATACCTATGGAAAAGCACGATTACCGCTATGCTGAAGGGAAATGGACGATAAAAGATATAATTCAGCACGTAATTGATGCAGAACGTGTTTTTGCTTACCGTGCTCTCCGCTTTGCCCGTAATGACAGCACTGAACTGCCGGGTTATGATGAGAATCACTTTGCCGCGACAGTAAACGCCAACAACCGCCACCTGAAAGATTTGCTGACAGAGCTATCAGCCGTACGTCATGCTACTTTGCTCTTGTTCAAATCATTTACCACCGAAGAACTTTTACGTAAAGGCATGGCTTCGGGTTATGCAATGTCTGTACGGGCGCTGGGCTTCTGCATCATAGGCCACCAAAACCACCATATGAAGATCTTCAGGGAGCGTTATCTCGGTGAGGTTTGATTTTGAATAAAATGAAAGTCCCGACAATCTCCTGAGAGATTAATCGGGACTTAACAAACCAACCAACCAATTTTATATAACTAACCTATTTTCTTCTTTCGTTACCGGTAGTTTCAGTTTTGCGGTAATAGTATCCGCTGCTTCCGCTATTGCCAGCACCATAATTCCCGCTGTTGCTGTAGCCATTACCGTAACTTCCGGTGTAGGTTTGGTACGTGTAGCTTCTGTTTGGGTTGTTTACAAACCCATGAACTCCTGTTACCATCCCGTTTCTGTTATATGCAAATGTCATGCCACCAATTTGTGAAAGTGCAAATCTGTTATAACTCATGTAAACAGACCCAATTCTTTTCACCCGGTCAAACGCATCATAGTTAATGTATACATTGCCAACCCGGCGTACACGGCCTCTGTAATCATGTTCTACGCGAACACCCTGGCTGCCTGCCACCCCATAAGTAGCGTTTGCAGTACGGCTTGGCCCACGGTAGTAGCTTCCGCCGGTTGTGCCCGGTACAGTGTTGAAGTCCATTTGCCCGTCAAGGAACACCATAAACTCGATACCGCGTTCCATGAATATTACAGGTTCGGCATTGCGGTAGTCAACCGGTGCAAAAACATTTGTGTTACCGCCAGAAAAAATTGTTGATTCTGACGCGATGGCCAGGCTACCATTCATTAGTAATCCGGCAACTAAAAGTGTAATTTTTTTCATGATTGTAAATGTTAATCGTTGTACCTACTCTAAATGCTTTTCGGTTACCGCAAACAACAATAGCGTTGTTTGATTAACATATTACAAGGCACGTGCCAAAGTTTTAATTTTATAGTTTATATTATATTTTGCTTATTAACTGAAAGATTAAAAGACTTTAAAACTGAAATATTCAATTTAAAAAATCAATAATCAATCTTTTTTATTTTTGTTTGTAAGCAGATGTTCAGTTATAAGAATTATCGCAAAGCCTGCAACGTAGCACCAAATATCCATCCAGGCGAATGAAGTGCCTATCACGACCCTAGCAAGTTTTACGTCCTGAAGGCCCACTAATTCTATAAACTTTAAGTACTGCAAGGTTTCAACGATGAATGCGAAAAGCAAAATTCCGGTTGCAGCAGTCAGCGTACGGATGTTTAGAAAAGCTTTTACAAAGCAATAAATGAGTATAACCACCAGCACATCGCCAAAGTACGGACGGATAAAGTCATCGTGAACGTATAGGGCAATAAGCACTTCAGTAATGAAGATAAGGACAAAAAGGAGGAAATAAGTTTTATGGAAGCGGAGGTTCATTAAAAATCGGATGTTAGGGTAAATAATACATCTCCATTTATATCAACATTCAAATATTCACCTTCTTCATTTAGTTCAACTATTTCAAGAGTGAGTCCGGTCCACGTAATCTGATTTGCACGGCTCGCATGTAATTTAATTTCCTTCGTAAATTCTCCACTACTATTAAAAATTTTTGGAGTCCAATCGGTTCTGATATCTAAAATACTGGCTACAAATACAGCGCTTTCCAATGCACATTGCATAAAATCTATTTTTCCAAATGTATTGTGCTGAATAATAATCTTGTTACGTAGAAATCGAAATTTTACATCTTTACTCCTTTCAAACATTGATGAGACATTTAAGATGCATTCTCTAGCTTGATTTCTTAGTTTACCATGTTTAGATGTGTCTGCTAAATCACAAATAATTTGGTAAGATTTAGATTGGGCAAGTAATGCATTTGGATTAATTCCTTTACAGAATTCTGGAAGGTGTTTTATATTAACCGCCAAGGTGTTTGCAGTCGATGTAACATCATTTGATTCAGGTGTCATAGCCAATGGAATAGCAAGTTGCTGATTGAGAATTTCCCAAGGCTTTATAATTTCCGTAATAAATTTTATTGCTTCTTCTTTCATAATTAATCCTTAAACTCCCCGATATGCCATAATATCCCCGCCGGGTCATATAGGAAAAACTCACGGCCCCAGTCAAGGTTTTTGATCGGTATAAGGCGCACACCCTCGTATTTGGCCGGAAGGTTCAGCGCTTCAATTTCGCGATAGGCAATGTCAACATTTTCAACCTCAAGAAAAAGCATGGTGTTGCCCACCCAGTCTTCAGCGTAATAATCCTGAAGGTAGAAAGCCTGTTCACCCATTTTGAAAACGGACATCTTAGGGTCGATTACAAACTCTTCAAAACCAAGGTCGCAGTAGAAGCTGCGTGAGGTTTCAAAATCTTTTGAACCGATAAAAGGGCGGAGGGATTTGGACGAGAAGTTTGGTTGCATCATAAATTTATTTGATCATCAAATTCAAATTTGATACTTTTATAGAATGACTTATATTCGATACCATATAAGTTATCATTAGGCAAGTTTTTAATAAGATGATATCTTGTAATTAAATTTTTATTCAATATTTCTGATTTTTCTGCAGTAAATTCCCATTTCATGCCTAAGCTTGTAATACTGTTTATAAATAGTAAGGCTTGCTCGTATGTTGATAATTGTGCTCTAAGAAGTTTTGCATAATCGTACTTCTTATCATCAACTAAATTAGTATTTGAATTAATGAATTTGTAACATTGAAATAAATGACGAAAATAATGTCCTAACCTAAATTGATGTCCCTCATAAAATTTTTTGTACTGCGAATCCACTTTCATTTTTAGTGCTTGTTGCGATAGCCCATTAATATTTTGCGGATGTATCCGGTTTAAATATAATTCTTCAATGAGAGGATGGAGGTCTTTCAGTTTCATTTTACGAATTTCTAACCACCTTTTATATCTTTTGCCTTTTATATTTTTAGGTTTAAGTTTTAGATAATATAGTAATCTGTAATAATATTTACGATTATACTTTCTTAAAAATAACTTTCTTATGACTGACTCCCCCTCGGTTTCTAATCCGTAGAAAACTATCGACCATGCTATATCTATGACTGCCCATTCAATTAAATCAATGTTTATATTATTTAATGATGATATTTTTCGCAGTTTTTTTATATGTTTAGGAATTATATAATCATTGGGATTCTTCGAGTTAGAAAATTTCTTTACATCACGATAGCATTCAATAAATTCATTAAATATCAACTGAATAACTTGTTGATTTTCTAGTGTATTGGTTTGTGTATGATATCGTAATTCAGTAATGTTTTCACGATGAAAACGAATCATTTCAAAGAAAGAAGATTCAAATTGTTGTAATTTTATTTGATTTTCCTGTGCTTGGAATTGTTTTTCAAATTGCTCTCTGTTATTTTCTAATTCCGTGTTGAAATTTGTTTTGTCTTCTTCAAGCTGCTTATAAAAGAATGTTCGTTGAAGCTGATTAGCTTTATATTGCATATAAAATGCTAATCCAGTTACAATAACTCCAGCAAGCGCTATGAATGGATTCATAAGACCGCCTATTGTATCACCAATCTGTCCCGTTTGTGAAAAATCAAAACTTTTAGTTATTCTAGGTCTTGTTAATATAATTGGAATGACGAAGGATAGGCATATCAAGAATGCAGCGATGATAATTAAATATATGCTTTTCCATGTAAGGTTAACCTTAACTTTCGTACTCTCTTCAGTTGTACTCTCTTTAATCTCTTCTGGATTAGTTTTGTTATAAAAATATTTAACAGCGACTCCTAGTAGCAAGAAAAAGAATACTGATGCAAAAATTGATAGCGCTATTAGTGTTGACGTTGTCATTTTATAAAATTTTTACCAAAATATTAAATAAAATTATGCTAACTCACGCCAAATTAAAGCTTCTCCCTCAAATAATCTCCCGTCACTGATTTCGGGTTCTTAGCAACCTCTTCCGGTGTGCCGAAAGCTACCAGATGCCCACCGTTCTCGCCGCCTTCCGGGCCGATGTCGATAATGTAGTCAGCGCATTTGATAAGGTAGAGGTTATGCTCAATCACAATGATGCTATGGCCTTTATCAAGCAACGCCTCAAACGATGCCAGCAGTTTTTTTATGTCATGGAAATGAAGCCCGGTGGTTGGCTCGTCAAATACAAACAACGCTTTCTCTTTAGTCGCACCTTTCACAAGAAATGATGCCAGCTTAATACGCTGCGCCTCACCGCCCGAAAGGGTAGAAGACGACTGCCCAAGCTGTACATAACCCAAGCCTACATCCTGCAACGGCTGCAGCTTTTGAGTTATCTTGGCCTGCTTGTGCTCGCTGAAAAACGCCACGGCATCATCAATGGTCATGGTAAGTACGTCATCAATATTCTTGCCCTCAAACGTCACTTCAAGTATCTCTTTCTTAAAGCGTTTGCCATTGCAGGTCTCACATTCCAGGTGCACATCAGCCATAAACTGCATCTCGATGGTAACCTCGCCCTCGCCCTTGCAGGTATCGCATCGGCCGCCGTCAACGTTGAATGAGAAATGCTTGCTTTGGTAACCGCGAATACCCGACAACTTCTGCTTGGCAAACAGGTCGCGGATGTCATCATACGCCTTGATGTACGTAACCGGGTTCGACCTCGAGCTGCGCCCGATAGGATTCTGGTCTACGTATTCAATGTGTTTTATATGGCTAAAGTTCCCCTGAAGTTCCGTAAACTGACCGGCTTTTTCGCCTACGCCTTCAAGCTTTTTCTGCATGGCAGGGAAGAGTATCTTCTTTACCAGTGTACTTTTACCACTACCCGAAACACCTGTAATCACGGTAAGGCAATCCAGCGGAAAGGTTACGTCAATATTTTGAAGGTTATTCTCGCGCGCACCGATGACATCTACGTGATGTTTGTATTTACGTCGCTTTTTCGGGACTTCAATCTCCAGGTCGCCGTTCAGGTATTTTGCGGTAAGAGAATCTGATTGCAGTATCTCATCATATGTGCCCTGCGCCACGAGGCGGCCCCCATGCGTACCGGCTTCCGGACCAATATCAATGATCATATCGGCAGCTTTCATAATGTCTTCGTCATGCTCAACAACTATAACAGTATTGCCAAGATCGCGCAGGCCCACCAGCACATTTATAAGCCTCTCAGTGTCTTTGGGGTGCAGGCCGATGCTGGGTTCGTCGAGAATATACATAGAACCCACAAGGCTGCTGCCCATGCTGGTAGCGAGGTTAATACGCTGACTCTCACCACCTGAAAGTGTAGCCGAGCGGCGGTTCAGTGTAAGGTAGGAGAGGCCTACTTCCTGCAAAAAGCGAAGGCGGTTGTTTATTTCAACAAGCAGCCTTTTCGCCACCTTTAAGTCAAATTCAGAGAGTTCAAGCCGTTCGAAAAACACAGCCAAATCTTTTATCGGGAGGTCAACGAGGTCACTGATGGTACGGTCGGCAATCTTCACATAGTTTGTCTCCGGCTTCAGTCTTTTGCCCTTGCAAACGGGGCATTTGGTCTTTCCGCGGTAGCGTGACAGCATAACACGGTTCTGTATTTTATAGTTTTTCTCCTCAAGCTCAGCGAAGAAATCATTGAGACCGGTGAAGTATCTATTGCCGGTCCAGATCAGGTTACGGTCGCTTTCTGATAATTGGAAATAAGGCTTATGTATCGGGAAATCAAATTTATGGCTGTTGTTTACC
Organism: Flavobacterium sp. J372; assembly: GCF_024699965.1. Taxonomy (NCBI): domain Bacteria; kingdom Pseudomonadati; phylum Bacteroidota; class Flavobacteriia; order Flavobacteriales; family Flavobacteriaceae; genus Flavobacterium; species Flavobacterium sp. J372. The sequence continues at coordinate 2,322,824 of NZ_JAJOMZ010000004.1, read as the reverse complement.
AGCTGGTCGCGGTACCAGCCCATGCTCTCGCCGCGCCATGGGAAGATAGCATTTTCGTAAACCGAAAGCGCAGTGTTTGGTACAACCAGTTCTTCGTCAATGCCAATGATGTTGCCGTAACCTTCGCAGGAAGGGCACGCGCCGTAAGGGTTGTTGAAGCTGAAAAGGTGCACATTCGGCTCAAGGAAGGTAATGCCGTCCAACTCAAACTTATTACTGAAAGGAAAGCGGTTGCCACTCTCGACATTTTGCAGGAAAAGCTCGCCTTTACCTTCGTAAAAGGCAGCCTGCACAGCATCGGCAAGGCGGTTGTAAAATTCCTCTTCGTGTTTTACCACAAGACGGTCAACCACCAGCAAAACCTCTTTATTGTCGAAATCGACGCCTTCCAATTCATCAAGGCGAAGCATCTCATTATCAGCTAATATCCGTGCAAAACCCTGCTGTAATAGTATGCCTAGTTTTTCTTCGATAGAGCGGCCTTTTTCGATATGAACAGGAGACAAAAGCAACCATCGGCTGCCTTCGTCAAACGACTTCACTTCGTTAATGACATCGGTCACAGTGTCTTTTTTAACCTCACGGCCTGATACAGGGGAGTATGTTTTACCGATTCGCGCGAACAACAATTTCATGTAATCATAAATTTCCGTGCTGGTGCCAACAGTCGATCGCGCGTTAACAGTATTCACCTTTTGCTCGATGGCGATGGCAGGGGCAATCCCCTTGATGTATTCCACCTTCGGTTTGTCGAGGCGGCCCAGGAACTGGCGTGCGTAAGAGGAAAGGCTTTCAACATAGCGGCGCTGGCCTTCGGCATAGAGCGTATCAAAGGCAAGGCTTGACTTACCGGAGCCAGAAAGCCCTGTAATCACTACGAGTTTGTTGCGCGGAATGGCAACGTCTATATTCTTGAGGTTGTGCAGCTGCGCACCTTTTATCAGGATATTTTTCTTGGGTTCAAGAGTAGAAAAATCTGTCTTTATCATGGCAAAATTTGAATAGGCGAAGATACGATATTGAATGGAATTTTTTGTTAAGGTATTGCGAAGGGAATTACTATATTTGAGTTCATTATTAGCTATTAATTTATAAACACCTTGAGCTCACCCCCAAACCTCAAACCCCACGACCGCGTAGGCATTGTAAGCACTGCCAAACGTACTGAACCCCACGAAATAGAGCAGGGGCTGGCCGTGCTGAAAAGCTGGGGACTCGTGCCTGTAATAGGGCAAAATGCTTTTAATGAATATGGTTTCCTGGCAGGGACGGATGCCGAACGCCTGGCCGACTTGCAGCAAATGCTCGATGATGAAAATATCAAAGCTATATTCTTTACCAAAGGAGGCTACGGTACGCTGCGCATTATCGATGGAATCAACTGGGATAAGTTCAGGGAAAATCCGAAATGGCTGGTGGGCTATAGCGATATCACATTGCTGCATTGCCATGTGCACAATTTCGGGATACAATCGCTTCATGGCGTAATGCTTCAGGGCTATGCGAAGGCTACGTTTGAGTCTACAGATTCCATCCTAAAAATTTTGTTCGGCGAAGGGCTGGAATATAAAATTCCTGCTGGGGTATATAATAGAGTTCACAGTCGCAGTAACAGTTCACAGTCGGGTTTGACTAATAGCGATGTGATATCCGGAACGCTTGTGGGCGGAAACCTCTCTATGCTATATGCTGTTTTGGGTTCAGAATCAGATATTGACACCAACGGCAAAATACTTTTTATCGAGGATATTGACGAGTATCGTTATCATTACGACCGCATGCTTATGTCACTTAAACGTGCTGGTAAATTATCGGGGCTTAAAGCTTTGATTGTAGGAGATATGACCGATATTAAAGAATCTACTTTACCGTGGGGCAGGGACTATCGTGAAATCACACTGGAGCATTTTGACTGCCCTGTATATTTCGACTTCCCGGCAGGGCACATAAGTGATAACAGGGCGCTGCTGATGGGTAGCCAAGTTACCATTACCCCGGGCGAAACAATTTCAATTAAATTCCATCAATAGCTGTAACAAATAATTGTATAAATAGTCTTACGGTTATAAATCATCAATCAATCACCGTAATGTTAAAATTATTCATCGCAATTTTGTTTTCTGCTACCTGCCTTGCCGAAGGCGGTTCCATTATTAAAAAAACTGAATACGGCACACTTTACAAGTTTCCTGCAAATCCGGCTGCCGGATATAATTTCGACTATCTTCTTTATTATCCGGCTAAACTAAAACTGTCAAGGGCAGTGCATATACTTGTTGAGACTAATAATACTGGTAGGCTAAGCGATTCAATTGCTGTTCATGAGATAGCTGCCATAAACCAGGCAAGCGAAAGCGGAGTAGGCAATTATACGGCCGAAAAGCTTGGGCTGCCGTTTCTTGTTCCGATTTTTCCGCGCCCGGCCAAAGAACCTCTGTTATATACCCACGCGCTTGACAGAGATTCTTTTCTTCAAAAAAATCGTTTAGACCTCCAGCTTATAGCTATGATAAACCATGCCAGGCTGCAGCTTGCGGACAAGGGATATGTAGTTAAGCAAAAAATATTCATTACAGGATTTTCTGCCTCGGGCACTTTTGCCAACAGGTTTTCAATGCTGCATCCTGAAATGGTCCAGGCTGTCGCTGCAGGCGGCATTAACGCCATGGTTATTCTCCCAAAAGATAAGCTTAGCGGCAAAAAACTTCAGTACCCGCTGGGGACAGCTGATATTAAAAATGTTACTGGCAAAAAAGTTGACCTGAAGGAATACATTGAAGTGCCAAAGATGTTATACATGGGTGAAAAAGATGATAACGACGCTGCTGCTTTTGATGATGCTTACAGCATACAAGAGCGTGAATTGATTTATTCGCTTATGGGTAAAGGGCTTACTGAACGTTGGCAATTTATGCGTAAAATATATGAGGAAGAGGGTGTAGCAGGTGAATTTATTACTTATACAGGTATTGGCCACGGCACCGACCTTAAAATTAACGATGCGCTTGCCGAATTTTTCAAAAAACATTGGGATTAGCTACATTTGGATCATGGAACTCCTTACAGATAAAGAATATACGCTGCAGCGCTTTCCCGGTAAAGGCGGGTGGACATACATTTTGCTTCCCGAAATACCCAAAGATAAAGATGCGCCTTTTGGCATTGTAAAGGTTTGCGGCACTATTGATGATTATGAAGTAGCCGATTACAGCCTGATGCCTTATGGTAATGGCGTGCTGCTTATGGCTGTAAAAGCGGAAATAAGAAAGAAAATAGGCAAGGAGGAAGGCGACAATGTAAAGGTAAAGCTTTACCGGGACACATCAGGATTCGTTATCCCTCAGGAATTGGTTATGCGGCTTGATGAAGCCGGGGTGAGCAAAAAGTTCAGCAGCCGGAAAAATTGGGAGCAGAAAATGTGCAGCCAGTGGATATTTTCGGCAAAGCGTGCTGAGACTGTAAATGAACGTATCATAAAGACAATATACAGGCTGCAGCGGAATGAAAAAATAGTTTAAGAAGAAGTTTCTGCATAAAAATTATTTTTTTGCTCAAAGCTGTTGATTTTAGTTTGCATTATCACCATAATAATAAAATTATTGTCCTGATTATGTTAAAATTTTAAAATGCTCTTGGAAATTAAAATTTAATTATGGTATATTTGGCATATCATTATACTTTAATTAACAGAATGCCTATTAAGTACCATTACTTTTTACACGGATAAAACCGTTTTTAGATCATCAAATTCAAAAAACTAAAAAGTAATGTTATGGCTACTGTTGCAATCCCTGACGCTGTCTTAGTAAAGAATTATATGGGCGGAGACGAAAGTGCTCTCACCATATTAATTAAAAGGCATCAATCTAAACTTTACGGGTTTATCTATTCAAAGGTTTCAGACCGCGATATATCCGATGATATTTTCCAGGATACCTTTATTAAGGTAATTAAAACCCTGAAGTCTAATTCATATAATGAAGAAGGCAAATTCCTGCCGTGGGTAATGCGTATTGCGCATAATATTATTGTTGACCATTTCAGGAAAAACAAAAAGATGCCGATGACGCGTGAAACTGAAGAGTTTTCTATCTTCTCGATAATGACCGATAACAGCCTTAATGTTGAAGGACAAATCATTACTGAACAGGTGGAGAATGACCTGCAAAGGCTGATACTTGAACTGCCTGATGACCAGCGTGAAGTGCTGCACATGCGTATCTATCAGGACCTGAGCTTTAAGGAAATAGCTGATATGACAGGTGTAAGCATTAACACCGCACTGGGCCGTATGCGCTATGCACTCATGAACCTGCGAAAAATTATAGAAAAAAATAAAATTATTTTGACGAATTAGGCAATATAAAGGAGGCTGCTGCCGTTGTATAAGAAATAAAAAACTTTATACATGGCAAAAATTTACTCTGAGAAAAATTTAGCAACTCCTGAAATGTTACCAAAGAAAGAAACAGTCGAGTTTTTGCTTAACTATTCTAAAGCACTGAAGATAGTTAAGACCGAGAACGGAACCTACGAGAATATCGCTAATTAAAGAAAAACCTCTCGCACTTAACGGGAGGTTTTTTTATCAAATTCTGCCAGCACTTCTTTTCTTCCGATGGTTGCCGTGATGATGTCTTTATTCAGGTCCCAGCCGCGTGCAGGGGAATATTCGCGTCCGTAATAAATTATCTGAAGGTGGAGTTTGTTCCACAGCTCTTTAGGGAATAGCTTCTTGGCATCGGTTTCGGTCTGTACTACATTTTTTCCATTGCTCAGCCCCCCAGCGGTACATCAGCCTGTGTATGTGCGTATCAACCGGGAAGGCCGGTACGCCAAATGCCTGGCTCATTACCACGCTTGCTGTTTTGTGCCCGACTGCAGGTAGGGCTTCAAGGTCGGCAAAATTATCCGGAACCTTACCGCCGTGTTTATCAATCAATATTTGCGACAGCCCGTGTATGCCTTTTGCTTTCATTGGTGAAAGTCCAACGGGCCGGATGATGTCCTGAATCTCCTCAACAGTAAGTTTTACCATGTCATAAGGGTTATCGGCCTTTGCGAAGAGTTGGGGTGTTATAATATTCACACGCGCATCAGTGCTTTGTGCCGACATCAGTACCGCAATAAGCAGGGTGTAAGGGTCTTTATGGTCGAGGGGAATAGGTACTTCAGGATAAATTTCCTCAAGGGTATCAATAACAAACTTTGCTTTTTGTGCTTTGGTCATTATGCCATATTTTTACACTACAAATATACATTATGAATACACTTAAATCAGGAGATAAGGCGCCGGAAAATCTTGGCACCGACCAGACAGGGAAACAACATAAACTATCAGATTACAAAGGCAAAAAACTTATAGTTTTCTTTTACCCAAAAGCAGATACACCAAGCTGCACCAACGAAGCCTGTAATCTGCGGGACAACTACAAGATGCTGAAGGACAAAGGCTATGAATTGTTAGGCGTAAGCGCTGATTCAGGTAAAAAGCAGCAAAAATTTATTGATAAATACAACCTGCCGTTTCCGTTAATTGCCGATGAGGATAAAGCTGTCATTAATGCTTTTGGTGTATGGGGCCCGAAGAAATTCATGGGAAGGCTGTTTGACGGTATCCACCGCACAACTTTTGTTATTGATGAACAGGGCATAGTTGAACGGGTTATTGATGACGTAAAAACCAAAACCCACGCAGAACAGATTTTGAGAGAAAGCGACTAAGCTCCTGAGCGACCAGCATCTTAGCTAAGCGGCTCAGAAGCTAAGTAGCTTAGAATTTATTTCTAAAAAAAGCCACAAGCTTTTCAGAGAAGTTTGTCATCGTCTGCATATCCCAGTTACCATGGCCGCCATTCTGGTACAGGTAATACTCGTTGTATACACCTTTTTCGTCAAGTTTCGCCTTTAGCCTGCTCCCCTGTGTAAGAGGTACAAGAGGGGTCCCTGCCCACCGTAAAACATTATGGTAGGGGGTGAAGTAGTTTTAACCTGCATTGCCGGGCTGACAGTTTCAACAACTTCAGGATGTTCCCGGTAGTTGATGTTCCCAATCAAATATTGCGCCCCGTAATGAAAATAGGGGTGATTTTTATAATTCGGGTCTGTAAAGTCGCTTGGCCCTACAATGCTGCAAACGGCTTTTATATCGCCGTGAGTATCAAACCTGTAACTATAAAGCATGGCAATATGTGCGCCTGCGCTAGCACCAATCAGCGCATAGTTATTTGAAATTTTATAATTACTTCTTTTCAGGAACTGAATGGCCTCCTCAATATCCTGAACCTGTTTTGGGAAAGCCGGGTATTGTATGCTGGCAAGCCTGTAGTCAATATTTACTATTGCATAACCGGGAAACTGCTGCTTAAGCATTGGTATAACATAGGCCGTGTCAGCCTTTGAACCTCCTGTCCAGCCGCCGCCATGCACCAGTATAAAGACTTTGGTATTGCTGTTTCGTCCTTCAGGCAGGTAAATGTCCATCTTCTGCTCGCTCTTCTCGCCATATTGAACATTAAGTATCTCTTCAGCAGCAAGATGGCTCTCGGCAGTATTATTTTGGCCCTCTTCGGTTGACTGGCACCCGAAAGAGAGAATCAGTAAAAGCATCGGTATCATATATCTTGTCATGCTTTTCATAACGCAAAATGTATGCCTGAATTATACAGCTAATTTATAAAAAAAGTTAACAGATATACTTAAATTATCTTTTTTATAACGCGCAATTTGTGTGTATGGCGTTTAGTGTCAATATTATAGATGCCAAGATGGTCAAGCCTGTCAATACGAACCTGGCCATGTGCATGGATAATATAATTATCTTCCATAATAATGCCTACGTGAATGATGCGGCCTTCTTCATTATCAAAAAAGCAAGGTCACCAGGTTCGCTTTCTTCAATAAAACTGAGGGCTTCACCCTGTGTGGCTTGCTGCGATGCATCCCGTAGAAGCCTGAAACCGTTTATTTTATAAACCATTTGCACAAATCCTGAACAATCAATTCCAAAAGGTGTACGTCCGCCCCAAAGGTATGGTGAATTCATGTAAAGAAACGCAGTTTCAATAAGATCCTTTTTAGTTTTGATTCCTGAAACCGATGTGCCGTCAAAAGCAAAACCCTCTGTATTTATAGTGCTGTTTAAGAAAGAAAGCGTAGCTCCTAAAGGTATTGTAATCAGGCCGTTTTTTGGCGTAGAAATATATTCAATAAGGTCACCGCTTAATACTATTTCACCCAATGTCAGTTTTTCATAGTCAGCCTCTGTAATCTCACGGAATTGCTTATTGTCAATCCAGCCGTTGTAGCCGTCAAAAGCGAGCTCAATGCGAGACCATTTAGGTGTCTGTTCTAAAACCTTAAAATGTTCGCCGAATAGTAACTGTGATGTCATTTCACTCCTGTCGCTTGGTTCAAGCCGGAGAGGAACAATAGCAAGGTTACATATACCGAACATCAAATTTTATATTTTTATTGTCTATTGATTATTGCCTACAAAAAACGCTGCTTCAATTCACGCAAATATAGCGGTAATTTAAAGCAGCGCCAATATGTTGAAAAGCTTTTTTCTGTAAAAAATTATGCACGTTCCAGCACAATCGCCGAAGCGCCGCCGCCGCCATTGCATATAGCTGCAGCACCTATTTTGCCATTATTTTGCTCCAATACGCTAAGAAGAGTTACTATGATTCTCGCACCTGAACAACCTAGCGGATGGCCAAGAGAAACTGCACCGCCATTTACGTTGACTTTTGCAGGGTCAAGGCCTAATATCTTAGTGTTGGCAATACCTACTACAGAAAATGCCTCATTAAATTCAAAGAAATCAACATCTTCTTTAGTAAGCCCTGCTTTGTCAAGGGCTTTAGGCAGCGCTTTGGCAGGCGAAGTAGTGAACCATTTCGGTTCCTGCTCAGCATCAGCGTAAGACCTTATGTAGGCAAGTGGCTTAAGGCCCAGTTCATTAGCCTTTTCTTCGCTCATAAGCACAAGCGCAGCAGCACCATCATTTATTGTAGAAGCATTGGCTGCAGTTACCGTACCTTCTTTAGTGAAGGCAGCGTTAAGTGCAGGTATTTTGTCAAGCTTTACGTTAGTGTACTCTTCATCTTTAGTCACCATTATCGGGTCACCTTTACGTTGTGGTACAGCTACCGGAACAACCTCATTATCAAATTTCCCTGAATTCCACGCGTTTGCAGAGCGGTTGTATGATTCAATAGCAAAAGCATCCTGTTCTTCCCGGCTTATCTTGTATTCCGTTGCACATGCATCTGCACAAACACCCATTGCGTTATTATCATAAGCATCGCTAAGGCCGTCTTTCTGAAGTCCGTCAATCATTGTAGCGCCGCCAAATTTCACGCCTGTACGCATTTGTACATAGTGAGGTATAAGGCTCATATTTTCCATTCCGCCGGCAACCACTACATCGGCATCGCCGCACATAATGGCCTGAGCGCCCTGCATTACCGCTTTCATACCTGAAGCGCAAACCTTATTTACTGTTGTTGCCACAACGCTATCAGGAAGCCCTGCACCGCGCGAAGCTTGCCTTGCCGGAGCCTGGCCAACACCGGCCTGCACTACATTACCCATCAAAACTTCATCTACATGCTTGCCGTCAAGGTTTATTTTATCTAGAGCGCCTTTTATTGCTGCGGCACCCAATTGAGCAGCCGTTACTGTTGATAACCCCCCCATAAAGCTACCTATAGGAGTACGTGCGGCTGATACTATAACTACTTTTTTGCTCATTTGAATCGTCTTATTTGTGTTGAAGTTGCGAATTTAATCAAAATCAACTCCAATTTTAAAATTATTGTTAAAAAAGTTTATCCTGGAGCATCTGAATTTGATTTTGGTCAAAATCTTTTGTTGCCACGTTTGTAACCCCTCAAAATTATTTAGAGAAAGGAAGAATGAAATTCATTTATGCTCTATTGTAAGAAAATAAACGTTATAATTTTTATACCTGTGTCGGCGTTACAAGATTAAAACCAATCAATACTATGCTTAGAGAACTTTTACTATTGATATTTTTTTTGGCACTTATAAAAACTTCTGCCCAAACAACTATTAAGGTAACAGATGCACGAACCGGTAAAGGCCTGGCTCAGGCAACTCTAAGAATTGACAACATCCGAATAGTAACCAATGATGATGGGCTTGCTATACTGCCAAAAGACCAGGAATTTGATAATACTTTAATTATTGCCAGTTATCTGGGATATCAGCAAGCAGCGATGACCCTGATGCAATTGCGCCAAAACCAATTGACATTAAAGCTTGGACCTATTGCTTATGAGCTGCAGGAAGTTGCAGTCAAAAGTATCAGCCGAAATCCTGATACCATCATGGCACTTGTAAAGCGCAATCTTGCTACTAATTACAAGGGTGCAGCTAGTCCAATTAAAAATACGTTATTTATTAGAACATCAACCCTGTGTAAACCAATACAGGCTGAAGCTGAAATGAGCAAGTCAACTAAAGTAGCCAAAAAAGACCTGGATAAAGTAAATGCTGAATTAAAGGTTTTTACAAGCAATCTCATTAAGCATCCGCCACAAAAAGTAACTGATATGCTGGCAGATTATTACACCGCCATTCAAATAGTTAACGGTAAGAAGATATTCAACAGTAAACTTTTGGTCCGGAAGGGTATAAGTTTTAAAGAAGACAAGTTAGCGCCCACGCCTGAAGATACAGAACTCAGAGGCATGGCTTTATTGATGAGCCACCTTGACACTACAAAATTATATCGTATCAAAAGCGGCATATTCGGTACACGTGATACAGTAATAGGGGGCAAAAAAGTAAAACGAGAGAACCCTAACCTGAGGGGTGCAAAATCGCAAATCATAGGGGTTTCTGCAAAAAGCAATCTTACGTACAATCATGACTTTGTTACCAAACAAGAGCTTTATGAGTATACATTTGCAGGTGTCTCAAATTATGAAGAAGGGAACTATTTATATAGAATAAATTTCAGTCCGCGTAAACGAAAGGCAAAATATGCAGGCACTTTATATATCTCGCCTACAGATTACGCTATAGTACGGGTAGATTACCAGCTTGCGGACGGCAAGGTAAAAAGCGGGCTTAACCTTAAATTTATTTTAGGTGTCAAACATGCGGACAACATAAGTAAGGGTACACTCGTGTATGAACAAAAGGCCTGCGATAAAAGTTACTACCTTAAATACGCCAGTTCTGACGAAGGCGCTTATATGTATATAAACCGTCCCTTAAAATTCATCGAGATTACTGATGGTGGTAAAGAAAAAGTGTCATATGACATTAAAGTTGAAGGCGATATAATTACCAGGACGGAATATTTATGCCTTACACGAGCTGAAATTGCAGAAACTGAATTTGATGAAGCTTTTGAAAAGGAGTTTGCTTTTGATGAACCGCATGTTTACGATGCAAAAGTCTGGGATAAATATGTTGCCGAAAATCCTGTACCTATAATAGAAAGCCTGAAAAAACCTGAATAACTTATCTCTAATACTCCGGTTTATAAAGCCCGTGCAAATCCATGAAGTTATCACGGTTTATTTTATCATAAACCACCATGCTTAGAACATTTGACTCCCAGTTGTTTACAGGGTTATTAGCAGAAATGCCGACAAAGTCTTCAAACGCATCACGTGTTACATCAATGCCGTAGTTGCGGCTGTTGTGGCTAACTATACAGCGCACCCTTTGTACATCGGCAAATTTCCTGAAAATAGTAATTGGTACAAGGACTATTGTTTTATGTATCTTCTCTGCAGTATAGGGTTCGTCAGGGTTATCATTTTCCATACTGCCGGTAACTACTATGGTGCGCCCGTCTATGTTAGCGTTTAAGGCGATGTTTTTTGCACCCACAACGTTGTATAATTCTTTAGTAAGCTCAATTTTGTCTGGCGTACCGTAAAGCTGGCTGAAGTTAGGATCAATATAATCCTTTGTTTTTGCTGCCGGACGTGTAAATCCTGAAGTAGCAAAATAGAATATAGTTCCCAGGAAACCAAGAACGATTAAGATATGAAGAATTCGTTTAATAACCATTTTTTAAATAAAAGGTTTCAGGCAAAACTAATCAATATAGGTGTGAAAATCAATTATATAGTATTATATATTTATTTTTTAAATAATATAAATTTACATAATATTGTGTTGAAGGGGTAGTTTTAGTATAATCTCACGTACTGAATTGTTGCCATAATCATAGAAAGAAGGAACATAAAGCCTATAACACCAATGAATGTAAGTAATAATCTTTTAGCCATGATTGAATATCTATTAGTTAGTTGTGTAAAATTATAACCAATTGTTAATCAAGCTATACGCAAAAATACGGTATTTTAGTTGTCGGGTATTTTTACATAGGTGAGCCTCTTTTGTATTGAAAAGTATTCTCAGCCTAAATGCTAAAATTACTTTTAAAGAAAACCATATAACTTGACACTGCGTAAAATAAGGTAACATTCAAATATTGAAGTTCCTAAAATTGCGAAGAATTAGATGACTGTTTATCATAAGCCTACACAATTACAACTTGATGCTGTAAAGCAATTGCATGAATTACAAAGTAAAATTGAAAACGCTGTGACACATCGTGATGTTGATGCCTTGGTTGCAGAAACTGTAGAGATAATACAACATGTCCCCTCTGGCTCAAGAGAGCTCGGGAACGGCACGACAGCCAACTTTGATTATATAAGAGACGCTCACGTCATTACACTGCGTTCAGACCTTGGGTCGCACCCAACACTGACGGGATATAAAGAATCGGTAAGAATAACTATTGATATGCTTATGCAGTGTGTGGTTTTGGGGCGGCAAGCATTAAGTGTGGCATTGCAGGTTAAAAATTGCTAAGAGATTAATGGAAGACTGTATATTACTTTTGCTAATGTGTATTATTTTTCATCAGTACCAATTGGGAAAGAAAACCCTAATGCTGCAGCGCCTGAATATTGTTTTACAGCTTCATGATTATAATACGTAAACTTTATCTCATAATTATGTCTGCGGCCAATTGCCAGACCCAACGAAAACGGAATATGCATGACCACGCCTGACTTTTCTATATCTGTAAATTGTGTACGGGTCTCAAATGAACCTAAAGACATACCCACACCTGCTTCTATGAATGGAGCAACGTAAGGTATCGGTGCTGCCACCCTTACCTTAGCGCCCAGCAACGCTGCATTTGATTTAATCCTCGACTTGTACAATCCATTTTCATCAGATTCGCCTGAGGCGGTCGCAACCCCAACATATGGGCGTATTCCAAACCACCTTTTTGGTGCCCAAACATATTCAGCCTGTGCGTAAAAGCCGTCGCCGGTCACATCTGCCTCATCATATGGTGCCGCCAGTCCCAACCCAATTGATGCATTTATAAATTGCCCTTTTTGTGGTTGAGCGTATGCATTTGTAGATGTGATAGCAGAAAGCAGGATAGTAACCAGCAGCGGGTAAAAGTTTTTCATTTGAAGGTATATGGCTTAGTTCTTTATACAAAGAACCCGTTCATTTCTGAACGGGTCGTTGTGATTGCGACAGGATTCGAACCTGTGACCGCCTGCTTAGAAGGCAGGTGCTCTATCCAGCTGAGCTACGCAACCCTGATACAAAAGTACCAATGCTATTTAAAAAAAATCCCGATGTACATCGGGATTTTTATCCGTCGGGGTGGCAGGACGATTCCCTACCGCCGCAAATATCATAAAATCAATATGTTGACTATCCCGTTGTAAATCCGCTCACCGTTTTACTCGCAGCAAGCTTTAAACGATTACGGGGGCAAATGTAAATGTTTTTAATATAAAATGCAACAAAATATATGAGATTATATACTCTTAGATTGTTCCATAGAGGATTATTTTTTGAATTGTCTGGGTTTCTTAATTCTAGCTCCATCTTTAAGTGTTACATTGACATTTTCATCAATTTTCTTATTATCTAAGAAAGAAAGTCTTGTTTCAAATTTCTTTATACTTTTTCGCCTCTTTTCTTCTTTTGTAAGAGTCTTAAATTTATTATTAAAATCTGATTCAATTAATCCCTGGACAACAAAATTATCACTTCCAGTAACATTTAGCAATCTAAAATAATTATCAAAATCATCAAACTCAATATTTAGAAGACTAGCAGCTACTAAATAAGCGGAATATTCATAATCATTTTTTTCTTCGATTGACATAAACTGATTAGCTGCCAATATCTCCAACATTTCGTTAAACAAAGTATTTAAAAGTTCCTTTAATGTTACGGAAGAATGATGAAATTCGTACCAGAAAGCTAAAATTTTATTAGCGCCATATGTTGTATGTAAAAAAGATTTTATGTCTGAATACTTTTCATCCTGAGTATTCGTAATAAATTTTAACGCTGCGTGAATACTTTCTAAATTTTTTACAATTGCTTTTTTTCTGTATTCAACTGGTGTGTTGTAAAGGGCTTGGATTAAATATCCTAATCCACTTACATTTACGATATACTCATGAAAATCTTGAGGTATGGAATTGGATATGATGTCTTCAATCAACTGTGGTGAATCTTTTGTCATCCCCGCATAGAATATTGCAACATTTTGCCACCAAACATCATTAAAATTATTTATGAATTCGGATTTACCATTTATGCTATGATTGTAGAACTGGTAAGCTGTAAAATATTCTTGAAACGAAAGATGTTTGAATTCAATTTCTCCCCGTTCATTTTCAATTAGCAGATTGATGTCTTGAACCAAGTCATTTAAAAGTTCCGAAACATTATATTTTTGACCACGCTCGTTTGCAAAATTAACTATTAACTCATTTAAATCTGATTTTGAAATAGTTTTAATCCTTTTTGTATGTAAATATTCGGCAATAAATGATAGAACACTCCTGTGAACACCGACTTTCAATAAATCCAGATGATTTTCTTTAATATTCTTATTCAATAGAACATCTACGAAATATTTGTATAAATCTGATATTGTGGCCGGAATTTCAAATCCATCTTCATCAAAAAGAGATGTCAATAATGTGAGCGTTAACGGAGTTTTCGGCAGCTTATCTAATATACGTGAGTCTTTTAAGGATTTAATTAAGCGCTTGCCCTTGAGTTCTTCTCCATCAAAATATCTATCTATAAATGTTTCTGCCTGCTGAATTGAAATATTTATTATATCAAAATATCGAAAATTTAGTTGTCGGCATGTGCCTAATAGAGAGTCGGAATTTCTAGAGGAACAGAAAATTTGAATCGTCGAATTTGTTTCATGATATGTTTTAACGGCTGCCAGGGCCTTTTCTTTATTTTCTTTATCTCCAATTTCATCTAAAGCATCAATAAACAAAATAAAATTTTTCTTCTCAAATAATGCTTCCACGTCAAAACTTAAGGATTGATAGGCCTCTTGTTGAAAATATTGCTCAATTGTTTTATTTACATCGAATTCATTATCTTGAAGATCTTTAAATTTTAATATTATAGGATAAAATTCAAAGTCATTTCTGATTGAGTTTTCGTAAATAATATTGTTCGCGATTTGTTTAAATAATGTCGTTTTCCCCGATCCAGATTCCCCTACAATTAGAGAGCATTCTTTTAGTTTATTTAAATCTTCAACTTCAAACCATTTTCTTCTGAATTGGCCATTATCTTCATCATAAAAATATTCCGCCAATTTCAATCTTATAGTATTTTTTAACAGTCTCTCAATTTTTAAATCATTAAGGCTAAGTGTTTTTGCAAAGTCATCATACTTATTTCTGGTTTGAAATAACTCTATATAATGCTTATAATTTTTCGAGCCTTTAAGCCAAAACCTTGGGTAATACTTGTCAATGTATTTTACTAACTCTTCATAACTCCAAAAAATAACATTAGCATTACTATAAAAATCATCTTTAAAAAATTTTTGTTTTGCTCCGCTATTAATTTTTCCATTAGTCACGATGCGGACTTTAGCAATATTAAGTTTTCCATATTTTAATGATTCATAGGCATAGTCAAAACATTCCTTTACCTGGGCTTGTAACTCTACATTCATTCGTGAAGTTCCCGTTATATCACCCTTCTTAACAACAAAAGCTGTCCATTCATTAATCTCTTCAATTTTGTCAGGTAATGATGCAATTAAATCTTTTCCATATTCAGGTACATTTCCACTTTCGTGGGTAATTGTTACATTTTGGTAACCCATGTAGGGGAGCAATTCTTTTAATAATTCATGGATTTCTGTTTCCTTTGAAATATTTTGAAGCTTGTTTATCTTTTCTTTTTCCAGCATTGTAAATATTTTAACAGTACTTTTCAAAGTTACTTAATAATATTTGTATTAAAAAAATACTATTAATAGATAATGAAAACTTTAAAATTGATTTCAAATCTCTCAACGTACCTTCTCCATTAGTTTTTGAATATCGTCATAACGATAGTACATTAGGCCACCAATCTTACTGAACGGCAATGTGCCGTTCACACGTAAATTTTGCAATGTCCCTGCCGAAATTCCTAACAGCTTTCTTACCTCATAACTTTTAAGCCATGCTTTTGGCTCTTCCCCTCGCTTGCGTGGGTACATCTGGAAATGACGGATTTCTTCAAGCAATTCTTCCTTAAATTTTTGAAGATCATCCTTCGTCACTAAATCTATATTCATAGTCCTTCAATTTAATTGAAAGCAAATTAATCAGATTCTTCTTTTAATGGTATTTATCGGAGTTTATGGCGGAATTTGTCTGTACATGGCTAATGACATCAAGCACTTTGTTTTTTTCTCTATAAAACAAAGGCAGTTCCTTTGTCGGAACAGCCTTTATTTTACAAATCGGAATTACCGATTTGACATAACGCTCCGTTGTCGCTACATGTCAAAACGGTAAAGATATTTCAATAGCTTCACGCTATCTAGTCCGGCGTTTATTCTTTCTCTTCATTAGATTTTCAAATACCATTTCCTCGTAGTCTTCACCCTGGCTTTCCGGTAATAATCCGCTTACATTTATGATTGAACTATTAGTTTCTGAATCCTGTATATTGTAATCTTCCATCGGCAGTCCTGATGTCTCATTAATGAAATCGTTATCTCTCTTTTCATCTATGCCCAGATTATCATTGTTTCTATTCCACAATTCATTAAATATATTTGCGGATAACTCTTTAGCTAATTGCGAGCCGTTCCAGACAGTTTTAGTTTTGTGGTCAATGAAAGTTATTCCATACAAGCGTCCCTCAGCATTCCTACGGATAAATATGTCTATGCCTTGTGTTGTAAGCAATTTTTTAAATTCCTTTTCATTGGAAGTATCTCGTATTGCTTGTTCTATGGTATTTTTCAACGTGCCCCTTACAGTATGGGTTTTCAATATTTCTACTGACTGCCTGTAATGAGATTGCAGTAGCGCATAACCCGCACTTTTGCCAAACAATGAAGCTTTAAAGGGATTACTCACTTTCTCGCCGTTTTCGTATATAGCAAAATAAACCATTCCTTGCTTTGGCTTGCCATTGTATTCTCCCTTGATTTCTTCGGCAGTGATGTTGAAACCCGCAAGCAGCGCATTATATGCGCCAAAGCTTTGGTATTTGTAATATTTCGGAAGGTATCGGATAACAGCGGCTATCTGGCTTTTTACATCGCCTTTACTATAATCAACAGGACGAAATATCGTATTGTCTTCGTTTTTCCTTAGCTGTGTGGCATTTATCAGGTTGTACTGCTGTTCCAATTTGCGACAGGCATCCATTGAGCGCCTTTTTCTCGAATGTGTCAGAAATTTTTTTGCCCTGCTCGTTTACACAAACCGATACGATGTGGATATGGGTACGGTCAATATCTGTATGCTTGAATACTGCAAAGGGTTGGTTGCTGTAGCCCATCTGACGCATATAATCCTGGGCAAGTTCCCGTAGAGTGTCGGCACTTACTTTGTCTTTCGGGTCCGGGTTCAGGGAAATATGCAGGATTGGCTTTTCTGTCTTTCGGTTTGCCATTAAATAGGGTTGGAACGAACGGGAGAATTGGTCGATGTTGTAACTGCCATCAGCAGATTCTATAATTTTTGAAGTCGAAAGTATGCTACCGTTTCCCTGATCGACTTTCTCAAGGTTGTACTTGATTGCTCCGAGCAAACTTTTTCCCCTGTTGATTTTCGCTACCATTGAACTTATTTATTTAGGTGCTTTTGCTCGAATTCAGCAGTCAGGGCAATTATCTTTTGATTGAGTATTACCAGTTCCACAGTTTGCTTTTCCAGTTTATACAGGTAGGCTGCTGCCTTTTTTCAGAGAAATTTTTATAAAGCATTTTCACTACCTGGTTGTAATTTACCCCAATAGCTCTAAACTGTCCATAGAATGTTGTGAGCCTCATATAATAGTCCATTGCTGATTTGTCAATGGTTATTGTGGAAATCGTCTTTTGGAAAATACATGCGGTAATGAAATGGGCTTTTACATTCATTCCTGATTGCTCAAAGAGTGAAAGGAAATGTGCATTTTCTTCGGCGGTCAGCGAAATAGAATAGCGAAATATGGCAGGATCATCTTTAGGATGTCTGCCTCCTTTGTGCGTTTTATTTGTTCTGTTATGCTGCATGCTGAATTTATCAGAAAGCAACCAATGTAGTTTCTTAATAAATGTAAAAGAATAAATGTCTTTCGTTGGACTGATTTGACCTTCTCAGGCCTGTATAGTTGATCTACAGGAAGCAAAGTTAAAAACAACCCGGAAGTCCAGTGCTGCCAAATGCAGCTACAGAGAGACAATAATACATAGCAAAGCTTCTTTTCAGGCTATTTGCCGAAAAGTTTAATTTATGCTATATAAAAATACAGTAAGTCCTGCAATGTGGGAACTCATGCATACGCTGATGAAAGATGAAATTCTGCAAGATTTTGTAATGGTCGGCGGCACCGCACTTAGCCTCAGGATAGGCCACCGAATGAGTGTGGATATTGATTTATTTTCAGTGAATAATTTCGACGCCCAAAGTACATTACGGTATCTTGAAAACCGCTATGGTGCAGAAACATCACAATATAACACCAACTCCATTATGACCTTTATCAATGATATTAAAGTGGATTTGGTTTCTCACAAATACCCATATGTAAAACCTGTTGAGGCTATTGAAAATATACGGATTATTTCAATTGAGGATATTGGTGCAATGAAATTACATGCTATTGTGCAAAGCGGGAAACGCTATAAAGATTTTGTGGATATGTATTATTTACTGGAGTATAATCCGTTGCAAACCTACCTGAGTGCCTACCAGAAAAAGTATAACACTAATCCTTACATTGCCCGTAATGGATTACTATACCACGATAATATCATTTCATTCCAGGGCGTTGAAACCCCGGACGGAAAGGAGATTAAATGGAATGTTGTAAAAGAAAGGTTGAGAAAAGCCAATATTAATATTGGTGCCCAATTTAAAAGTATTGGTAAAAAGCAAGAGAACATAAACCCGGCCTGGTCAAAACGTAAGGGATTCAGGAGGTAATGCCTTGCTAATGAATAATAATTTCAATATTTTTATACTTATGAAAAGATCAGATACCATAGTACCAAACTTCCATCCTAAATTCTTTTGGGAATATAAGTTCGAGAAAATCGACTGGGAAGAAGCGTACAAAATGGTTATTGACAGGATTATTGAACGTGGCCAGCAAAAAGAGGTTGATGAATTAGTGCGCTTTTACGGCTATGACAGGGTTATTAAGGCTTTGAAACAGGAAATTACTTTTATGACCAATATCGCTATAGATAACGCCCTATCATATTTTCCTGAACTTTCAAAAGAGCAGATGGTGGCTTATATGAACCGTAAGGATAAGCCTTACCATTGGATTTAGTTACAAGGTATATAAATAGAGCTTACTTTTTTACTGTTATGTTATCCGACCCTATTTAATTAAATGGCAACAATAATAAAATACACAAATGAATTGCAGAATGAGATTAGTTCAGCACAACTTTCATCATTGAACAGATATGTTAGGCAGGTATATACTGACCAACATTTAGATAAGGAGGAATTCTTTGTAAATGGCGAACTGTCCAGTACCTTATACTATGTTGATTCTCTAAGTAAAACAAATAAGATCTTAGAAGTTGACCCAAATGCATCTTTTAAATACAAATACTTTCAGGATGACTTTACAGTCTATTTTCATTTAAATTATAAATTTGAAATTTTAGTGGGTAAGACGGTATATGTACGCGATATAAATGATAATACAATATGCTATCTTAACTACAATCTTCCGGCTAATACCCCAATTTATGAAAGTACAGAAAAGTATTATTACGATGCTGAGGGAGAGCTAAAATATAGGTTTCATTATGCAAGCAGCGGTATCTGCGTAATGATTTATGATGAACAGCAGGACCAGGCAGATATATTCCCACAAACAATTGGGCAACCGGGCCGGTTCTTCACCTGGCAGGGTTTTGAATATTATCAGTTCGCTTATCCCTTAGTACCATAGTTAAGCAATGGAAAGAATTTTTTGTTACGGGCGACGTAGATGTCATTAATTTATTGTGTACTTGGCTGAATAGTCGTAAGTTTAAGAATAAAGATGGTGCTACGCGTAAACACTTTCCATGACGGTGGCAGTATGATCTTGTTATAAACGAATTCGGGAGATAGCATTATTCTGGCATGTCTTGTGAGAGACTGGACATCCTAAACATTTATTAAGTTTGTTTTAGGGATTTCGTCGTTACTTGGACAAGATCTTATATAACCTATAGTAAAATGGAAACGCAAAAATATATTGACGCAGTTAGAGAAATTTCTACGATAGAAAGACCACACCACTCCGTATCGAGGGTATCAAATGTTTTGTTGTTTAGGGAATATTTAAGAAGGCTCAGGCTTTGGAAATTTTATTTTGGAGAAGCAGGGGAATTAAATATAATAGATAAGAGCAATCACAATTTACTAACATATTTATCTGGTGAGGATGGTTACGATAATACACCTACATATGAAACTTTTATTACAGATTTACGTAACAAGGGAACTGACTTTAGCGGACCGCGTTCATTTGAAGGAATTTTTGCGTATTTGATAGTTATGTGGGAACTATTCTCAAACAATAATTTAATATTAAATAATGGACTGCCTGATCCTTATGAACCGTTAAAGATTTTGCTCCAGCGAACAAATTCAATATATAAACTTGATGGGCAACTGCATATTGACACAATTACTTTTAACGATTTTAGAAAGTATGCCGAATATGAATTACCTTCTTTAGATATTAATTTTTTAGATTTTGTCGATGAACAATACAGTTTTGGTATCGAAGGTGTTCCAAACCAATATACAACCAATTTGCTTCTGGATCAATTTCGACAGCGCCAAACTTAAACGTAACGTTTCGTAAAATCACCGAAGTACTATAAAATACATAAGGCTTATCTAATTACTCAATCGAAGTGTATGTTTTATATGTTTTGAAACTAAACCATAATTCATAAAAAGAAAAGCAAGTTCGGCAGCGGCTTTCAAGGACACGGCAAGGAAAATCCGCCATACGCCCAAGAGCCCAAGGGCTGATTTATTGCGTTTTTCCTTGCCTTTGTCCAACCGCTGCCGGAGAGGTTGCTTTCTTTTTCTTTTTCGGTTTTTCTTTTTCTTTTGGAAAAATGAATTTCTATATCATCTCCTAAGCACTCTTTTTTAGGTTCGGCGATAGGGATTACTTTTGCTTCATCCTTCTGCTTATGCTCCAAATGATTATCATTTGCCTGCCTGTTATTATGCTTTGCTGACTGAAGGTCATTTTTTGGCAGGCCGCCATATTGCGGTTTTGCTTTCCCATTCTCAAAAACTGTTTTGGACTTTCCAACAACCTCGTCAGCCTCTTGAGGTTTCGGCTCTTCTTCCGGTTTTCTCCTGTGTAAAAGCTTATTCAATAACCCTAGCAAACCTGTATGGTTCGGATGATTTAATTGCCTCAGATAATTGGATATAAAATTGCTAATCATATTTCCACTTCTGTCAACCTGGATAAAAGGTTTTTGCTCCCTGATTTTCCTTTTTGTAGAATCCTTTTTCTTTTTTTCATCGTCATGCTGTGGAGGTGGGGGGGATGAATGGCTTTTTCTTTTTCTTCTGATTCTCCTTATTTTCAGTAACCTTATCCATATTGTGCATTTTTGCCACAAGTTAAGCAATCCACAACCACAGCTTTTTATTGTGGCAGCCAATGGCTTTATTTGGCATCAGGTTGCAAAATGAATAGGCAAACCGTAATGATTTCTAATTTGCTGACACTCCTTTTCGAAATGTGAAGCTGGTAGGTATACCTGTAGGTATGTTGGTACTTATTTATGTAGGTAAGGGCATAGTTTAGCGCGTCTATGTTTAAGTACACAGCTGTGTAAATTGGCAGGTAAGCAGTATGGTAAATATTTGAGTACGTAATTAGGTTGGTCGGCGAGTAAACAGGTAGAAATATAAATAAGCATATATGCAATTACATAGAACTGCTATCTATATTCTGTCGGCCAGAAGAAAAAAGCCTGCTATCAGGCAGGCTTGTATTATATAACTCTTTTATCGTTTATCCTTTAAAACTGTTTATCACGTAGGGGCATAAGGACGTAAGTACCTTAAGTCTATTTTAAAAAATGTTTTCGCGTGAAAACAGCAAGTTGTGTTTTGAGCTGCTTGAAATACTTTCCGCAGCTCAAAACCACTTGCCCTTGCAGGGGGCTGGAAAAAACTCCGAAGTCGTTTTTTCTATTGTTATAAACAATCATTAGCGTCCACTGGTTTTTTCTTGCCCGGCACGGTCAAGCTTTGCCAAGAGATTACGGCAATCATCCAAAAGCCCAATTTCATTTAATGGTAAAAGTTGTACGGCAATTTCTAACACACGGGTTAAATGGCTGGCAGGATCTTCAACCTTGCCGGAATTTTCAAGCCCATCATTTTGCAGGCTATGGATAGCAACTATCAATATGTCCCGGACTGAGTACTGCAATTCCACATAGCTGGCGAATTTTACTTTGGCATAGTAACTTTCTTCGTTTTGTCCCACCGGACGCAAGGTGGGAGCATATCTGAAATTATCAATTTCATCAAGAAATTTAGCTACAGCATCATTATCATAATGTTCCATTGTTTCTGTTTTAAGATTGTTATTTCCCTGTATATTCTTATTCTCTGCATTGGTTTGCAAACGGACAGCCCTTATCTTCTTCTTGCATTTTTTCAGATACGTCTCAAAAAATGTGTCGGCTTCCTTAAGTAGCTTTTCAGTTTTAATCCGTGCGAGCTCAGTAGCTTCTTTAGTAAATTCATATTCTTCGTTATATTTTACTGCCCGTAGGGCATTGTTAAGCTGTTTAATCGCGGCAGCTTCCTCTTCGTTTTCGACATCGAATAAATTTTCGAGGCGTGGCTGAACAGACTGGAAACTATTTTGAAGGCGCAGTAAGTCTCCCGAAGTCTCATAATCGCCGTTGGTCAGTTTTGAAAAATATATATAGAGCATCTGCAATCCCTGATGCAAAAGAAAAGCTATCTGGGGGTAATTATCGTTCCACCTATATAATATTATCAGTCCGAGGCAATTTTCAACTGATGTTCTATAATATGCATAATCTTCCTTTGCTCTTCTGATTAACTTTTTTACAGAATAGTCTTTGAGGTCAAATATTGTATTTGACGTATCGGAACTATAGGCAAGTTCACTGCGGGTCGCATGCAGAATGTAAAATGGTAGCCCCTCTTCGGAATATTCCAGGGCATATTCCTGCTCTATCAAATGAAAATAAAAGTCAGGGTAGGGTTGAAAAACCTTCGCAACAAAAGGTTGGATGGCGGGAGCATCAATTTCCAAACCGTTGGAAAGCAAAATTGTTATTACAACTTCATAGCCCAGATCCTTATTTTCTACCGAAATGTACAGCGAATGGATCGGCAAGAACTCAAGGAGCGTTTTGGCAACTTTTTCCAGTTCGTCCTTTTTGGGATGGCCTTCGGGAATTTTTAAGGTACTCATAAACTTTTATTTTAAATTTGCCAGTAGTTCTAATTCGGTTTGCCCTAATCTTTTGGCCATATCATAAAAATCCCGGCATTTCGTATAAAGGCGGTCACTGTCCTCAATACTTTCTGTATCTAAATTCTTGTGCTTTATCATGTCGATATTGGCAGATAAGAGTTGTCGAAGCTTCCTGTCCTCTTCGGAATTATCAAATAGTGGTTCTATTCCGGGAACACATTCCGAAAGGCGAAGCATGTATTTGGTGGAATAGATGTTAGGGTGGTAACTCAGGAAAAGGTCAAGCAACGCCATGATAATTTGTTGTACAGCCTGTTGTAACAAGGCATTAGTTATAAGGGCAGGCTGGTTCATCTTTTCATTTTGGGCTGTCGCTAAGAATGACCCTGCGGCAAGCATCCGGTTTTTCCAATAATTCATTGTAAATTCAATGTCCCTGACCATGTCTATCTTTAACGGATATATAGGATGCTTGGGGTCTTCGTAAACCTTTAGTCCATTTGAAATTATTGTGTTGAAAAAATACTGCTGATTGTGGCTTTGCTTGCGCAGATATTGCAGGCGATGGCTTAAGATCGTTACAGTGTATTTGTCGTTAAACCGCTTTCGTATTAATGCCTGAAGCAATAGCACCGCATTTTCCTTGTGCTCTCCATTGAGAAGTAGCAGATAAAAGTGGTAGCCGGGTAATTGTTTGGTATAATTCTTTTGCCTCTTTCCTGCCACCCATTTTGTTGTATAGCCGAAACAATATACCGCACGGGTTTTCAAAAATCCTGTTATGATATCACTAATTTCAATTAGTGCATGTTCCAGGAAATAGTTCGGTAAAATCCTATCTGCAAGAATTGATTTATTCGGAAAGGAACGATGTGCAAAACCTTTAATATATATTTTACCATACTCGATATATTCATAGAAAATACCTGATAATGCATCTTCCAGCGGATCAAATTTTTGCACAGCCGTTCCAAAATCGAATTGTCGACCTGTTCCATTGGTTTATCCTCAAGGATAGACTTATGCGCGGAACAAAGTGCCTCAATCATTTCCTTGTCTTCTGGATTATCAAGGTCAAGTAATTTCTTTAATGCTGGATAAGCTTTGGTGATTCTCAAAAAGGATATGTTGAAATCGACATAATCAAGATCTTCCATCGTATCCTCTGTAAGCACAGCTAAATAAAATCCATACATTCTCCAAAGGGATTTATATAAATTAGCTGCTGCTTCTACAGCATTATTACTATTTAACTGCTCTGTTGCCTTGCCAAAGGCATTAAAGTGATAGACGCGACGCTTATTAAAGCGTTTTATTGCCCGTTTATAAATTCGCTTAGGTTTGGCTGAGGCAGGGTAGAACATCTTATGTCCCGGCTCATAGTAAGCAAGGCAATCCGTATTACAATGGCGGATAAGATAAACATTGCCCTTGCTAAATCCACGGGTCATTTCTTCAGCCTCAAGAAACTTAAAAATAAAATCAGGAAAGTTTTGTTGGAGTTTATGTGAAACCCGTTGGAATCCAGCACTACTTTCTCCGAGATTATTCGCTAAAATAAATGTTATGAAAGTCGGTGAATAATTATCATCATCATTAGAAACATAAACGGCTTCAGCAGGGACAATTACGAGCAGACTGTTAATCACTTCTTGCAGTCGCCCGAGCTGCGGATGCTCTTTGGGAATTTTTAATGTGTAGTCCATAATTTGAAGAATTGAAATTGTACATCAGTGAAAAATTGTATTTTTGTTATGAAGCACAAGTAAATCATTGTTATGGCTGTACCGAATCATTTTCCCGTGTACAGTACATGATTTTCAATGTATTTTACATTGCGTAGTACATTATTTTCAATTTTTATATCTTTGACTATGAACACGACAAAACCAAACCATATAGGACGTAAGATCAGCCGGATCCGTGAACTTCGTAATATGAAACAGGAAGCGCTCGCCCAGGCAATGGGCACAAACCAGCAGACTATTTCAATTTTGGAAAACAGTGAGCTGATTGAAGATGAGAAACTGGCTGAAGTAGCTAAAGCACTTGGTGTGACTGTTGAAGCAATTAAGAATTTTTCTGAAGAGGCTGTGATAAATTATTTTAATAATATATACGATAATGACTTTAGCCATAGTCATGGTGCATTCGGTCACCATTGCACATTCAATCCATTAGATAAGCTAGTGGAGGCATATGAAGAAAATAAAAAGCTTTACGAGCGATTGCTCGAAGCCGAGAGAAGAAATAAATAAGTCCATTTTTTAAAATTAGTTTTTCATAATTATTAATTTGAGAGCCCTACTTCTTGTAGGGCTTTTTAGTTAGAGCATCTTGGTGCATCCGTGAATTGCTTTCAAATATTTCTTTAACCTAATTACAAACAAAGCCTGAATCATTTATCAAAACCGCTACGATAGGAGAAGATAATTGAAGTCGAGACAAAGTTTTAGAAGTTTACATATTGAACCGCTTGCATTAATTATTTAATGTTGAAGGCAAGGAAATTGAAAAACTATACTAATTTACCCCTAATAGATTTATGAATTAGAATCATTGTGTAATAGAACAATCTCAAGAAAAATTATAAGAACTAAAAAGATTCTTATAAATTACGTTTTATTTATTTGGTATTTTTGATACCTTAATTTCATGGGAAACTATTATGATTAGAGAAATACATATTGAAAACATTCTTTTACAAAAGCTACAAGAACTTAAATATACTTATCGCAAAAATATATGTGACAGAAATTCTCTTGAAAAAAATTTCCGTGAAAAATTTGAAACTCTCAACCAAGTAAAGTTAACAGATAATGAATTTGAACGTCTAAAAGCAGATATTGTCAACTCTGATGTCTTTACAGCTTCAAAATTATTACGCACTAGGAATTATTTTCAACGTGAAGATGGAACGCCATTACATTATACATTGGTAAATATTAAGGACTGGTGTAAAAATGAGTATGAGGTTATTAACCAATTGAGAATAAACACAGAAAACAGCAATCATCGGTATGATATCCTTATACTCATCAATGGTATCCCAATTGTTCAGATTGAGCTGAAAACACTGGAGATTTCTCCGCGTAAAGCGATGCAGCAGATTGTGGATTATAAAAATGATCCAGGAAACGGATATACTAATTCTTTGTTGTGTTTTATGCAATTATTCATAGTAAGTAACAGAAGTAATACTTATTATTTTGCTAATAACAGAAATCAACACTTCAGTTTTAATTCTGATGAACAATTTTTGCCAGTTTATCAATTTGCGGACGAGCAGAATAAGAAAATTACTCATATAGATTCTTTTGCAGAAAAGTTTCTTCCTAAATGCACATTAGGAGAGTTAATAAGTAAATATATGGTATTGGTAGAAAGCGAGCAAAAAATGCTAGTAATGCGCCCCTATCAAATTTATGCAGTAAAAGCTATTGTAGATTGCATTCAGCAGAATCGTGGAAATGGATACATCTGGCACACAACAGGCAGTGGTAAAACATTAACATCTTTTAAAGCTTCTACATTATTAAAAAATAATCCCGATATTGAAAAATGTCTTTTTGTAGTAGATCGTAAAGATTTAGACAGACAAACTCGGGAAGAATTCAATAAGTTTCAGGAAGGGAGTGTTGAAGAAAACACTAATACAGAAGCCCTAGTAAGGCGGCTGCTTTCTGTTGATTATGCGGATAAGGTGATTGTCACGACTATTCAAAAATTAGGCTTGGCCCTTGATCAAAGTAATAGAAAAAACTTTAAAGAACGTCTACAGCCTTTGAGTAAAAAGCGGATAGTTTTCATTTTTGACGAGTGTCACCGTTCACAATTTGGAGATAATCATAAAGCTATAAAGGAATTCTTTCCCAATGCACAACTTTTTGGGTTTACGGGTACACCTATTTTTCCGGAAAATTCTACCTATACGGTCCGAGAAGGTGAACAGGCATTTTATAAAACGACTGATGATATTTTTGAGAAGCAACTGCACGCGTACACTATCACCCATGCAATAGATGATAAAAATGTGTTGCGTTTTCATATAGATTATTTCAAAGGGCAAGGAAGTTTACAACTTAAGCCAGGTGAAACAATTGCACAGCGAGCAGTGGTTGAGGCCATAATTGAAAAACATAATGGAGCTACGAACAACAGGCGTTTCAATGCTGTTCTTGCTACTGCCTCTATCAATAGTGCAATAGAATATTATCGTCTTTTTAAAGAAGTACAGAAACAAAAAGGGTCAGAAGACGAAGATTATGAACCTCTTAATGTAACCTGTGTGTTTTCTCCACCAGCAGAAGGTAATAAGGACATCCAGCAGATTCAGGAAGATTTAGAACAGGAGAAAGAAGATAATAAAGAAAATCCTGAAGAGAAGAAAGCGGCATTAAAAACTATTATCGATGATTATAACAGACAATATGGTACTAATAAAAGTATTAATGAGTTTGATTCATACTATCAGGACATTCAAAAAACGCATAAAAGATCATAAGTATAGTAACGCAGACTATCCACATAGAAATAAAATTGATATTACGATTGTCGTAGATATGTTACTTACTGGTTTTGATTCAAAATACCTCAATACACTGTATGTAGATAAAAACCTAAAATACCACGGATTGATACAGGCATTTTCCCGAACTAATCGCGTTCTTAATGACACCAAGCCTTATGGAAATATTTTAGATTTTCGCCATCAACAAAGTTCAGTAAACGCTGCTATTACTTTATTCTCAGGCGAAGACTCTAAAGAAAAGGCTAGAGAAATATGGTTGGTTGATCCAGCACCTATGGTAATTGAAAAGTATAAGGAAGCAGTAGCTCAATTAGCCGATTTTATGTCAAAAAATAATTTGGTTTGTGAGCCAGAAGAAGTTTATAATTTAAGGGGTGACGCTGCTAAAATTGCATTTGTAAAAAACTTTAAAGAGGTACAACGACTAAAAACTCAGCTCGACCAATATACAGACTTAAATAACGAACAGAGAGATGTTATTGAAACGATATTGCCTGATGACACTTTGAGGTCATTCAGGAGTTCGTATATAGAAACAGCTAAACAATTCAAAAAAATACAGAAGGAAGAAGGGAATAAAGCTCCAGTGGATATACAGCAACTTGATTTTGAATTTGTTCTTTTTGCTTCCACATTGATAGATTACGACTATATTATGTCATTAATTGCCGAGAATATGCAGAAGGCACCGACTAAGCAAAAAATGACGAAAATGCAAGTAATTAGTTTACTTACATCAAGTTCCAATTTGATGGAAGAACAAGAAGATCTCACCGACTACATTAATGGCCTAGATTGGAATAGCGGACAAGATGAACAGGCTTTGCGTAATGGGTACGAGATATTTAAGATAGAGAAAAACAATAAAGAATTATTAGCTATTGCAAACAAACATAACTTACCTGCGACGACCTTGAAAGGTTTTATAGATGAAGTTATGAATCGGATGATTTTTGATGGAGAAAGGCTGACAGACCTCTTAGAACCTTTGGAACTAAGTTGGAAAGAACGTAGGACAAAGAGCTTTCATTAATGGAAGACTTAGTTCCCCACCTAAAAAAACAGGCATTAGGTCGTGAAATATCTGGATTGGCGGCGTATGAGTAATCAACCCAAATTACACAATTTCAAATTGATATCACATCTCGTAACTAGATTACGAGATGATTTAAATAATGTAGATTTTGTATTGTTGTATGCATATAATGGAACAGGGAAAACTCGAATTTCTATGGCTTTTAAAGATAAAGGTAAACAATTAGCTAGTTCAGATACACTTTATTTTACTGCCTTCACTGAGGATCTTTTTTATTGGGATAACGATTTGGATAATGACAGAGATCGTACCCTTAAAATAAATTCCAAATCAAATTTCTTCAATGGTTTCAGAGAACTGGCTTTGGAAGAAAAAATTTTCGTTTATTTGGAACGTTATGCTGAATTTGACTTTAAAATAGATTATGAAAAATGGCAAGTTGTATTTCGTAAAGGAATTAAAAATCCGAAATACAAACCCAATACAGATGAACCAGAATATATTGTTCAAGATAATATTAAAATCTCTCGTGGAGAGGAAAATATCTTTATTTGGTGTATTTTCCTGGTAATATGTGAATTAACTATAGACGGTGATGAAGCTTACAATTGGGTAAAGTATATTTATATAGACGATCCTATTTCTTCATTGGATGACAATAATGCAATTGCTGTGGCAAGCGATTTAGTTAAGACATTAATAAAAGGAATTGGTAAAGTAAAAATCATTATATCCTCTCACCACAATCTATTTTTTAATGTGATTTGCAATGAATTGAAAAAGAATAATCATAAGCGATACTTTCTACACAAAAATGGAACAGATGGGCATACTTTAAGGGCAACTGATGATACGCCTTTTTTTCATCATGTGGCTCTTTTAAGTGAGTTAAAACATGCTGCAGAATCAAATAAAATTAGTACTTATCATTTTAACATGTTGCGAAGTACCTTAGAAAAAACAGCAACTTTTTTTTGGTTTTGATGATTTTTCTAAGTGCATTCATGGGATAAATGACGAAACATTATACGCTCGTGCTTTAAACCTGTTGAGCCATGGTAAATATTCTATTTATGAACCAGTGGAAATGGGTGCGGATAATAAAAAACTTTTTAAAAACATATTACAAGAGTTTCTTAGAAAATATGAATTTTATTTACCTGAAATACTTGTTGAAGAAATAAAATAATTATGACATTAAAAGAACAACAACAATTGGGTAAAACCCTTTGGGAAATAGCTGATCAACTACGCGGAGCAATGAATGCAGATGATTTTCGCGATTATATGCTTTCATTTCTTTTTCTACGGTATTTATCTGATAACTACGAAGAAGCAGCAAAAAAAGAATTAGGGAAAGATTATCCACAATTAAAGCAAGATGACAATTTTACAGCTTTAGGCTTGTGGTATACAGCATACAAAGCAGATGTGCCTGATTTTGAAAAGCAAATGCGAAGAAAAATTCATTATGTCATCAAACCGCAACATTTGTGGAGTAATATTGCAGAGTTAGCCAGGACTCAAAACAATGACTTATTAATTACACTTGAAGAGGGTTTTAGATATATAGAAAATGAATCTTTTGAAAGTACCTTTCAAGGATTATTTTCTGAAATCAATCTGAATTCTGAAAAATTAGGCAAAACAGCTCCTGAAAGGAATAAAAAACTTTGTAATATCATTCAAAAAATTGCAGAAGGGATTGCTGTTTTTTCTACCGACACTGATATTTTAGGGGATGCTTACGAATATCTTATTGGGCAGTTTGCAGCAGGCTCAGGCAAAAAAGCAGGTGAATTTTATACACCGCAGCAGATGTCTACCATCTTATCAAAAATTGTGATCTTAGATAGTCAGAACCCTTCTTTAGGAGAAAAGAAAAAAATTAGATAGGGTACTGGATTTCGCCTGTGGTTCGGGATCATTATTGTTGAATGTACGCCGACAATTAGAGGAAAGCGGTGGTCATATAGGAAAGATATACGGACAAGAGAAGAACATTACCACATATAACCTTGCTCGTATGAATATGTTACTTCACGGAGTAAAAGACACCGAATTTGAGATTCATCATGGAGATACACTTTTGAATGATTGGGATATGCTTAATGAAATGAATCCTGCTAAGAAAATTGAATTTGATGGTATTGTTGCCAATCCTCCTTTCAGTTTGAAATGGGAACCTAATGATAGGCTGGCAGATGATTTCCGCTTCAAAAGTTACGGTTTGGCACCAAAATCAGCAGCCGATTTTGCTTTTTTAATTCATGGCTTTCATTATCTTTCTAATGAAGGAACGATGGCAATTATACTTCCGCATGGAGTATTGTTCCGAAGCGGTGCCGAAGAACGGATTCGCACCAAGTTACTAAAAGATAATCATATAGATACTGTAATTGGACTGCCTTCAAATCTGTTCTTTTCTACAGGTATTCCGGTTTGCATTCTTATATTAAAAAAATGCAAGAGATTTGACGATGTATTGTTTATCAATGCAAGTGAATGCTATAAAAAGGACAAACGGCAAAACCGTTTACGTGAGGGAGATAACGGGGAGCCAAATGACATAGACAAAATAGTAGAAACATATCAGTTCCGAAATGAAGAAGAGCGCTATTCACGTAGAGTTCCAATAAGAGAGATTGAGGAAAACGGCTACAATCTTAATATTTCGCGATATATAAGTACACATGTAGAAGAAGAGCCTGTAGATATTCAGGCGGTAATGCAGGAAATCAAATCCTTGGAAGCCAAACGGGCAGAATTGGACAAAGAAATAGAAGGATATTTTAAGGAATTGGGACTAACTTTCTAATTTATATCCTTAATGCTTTTACTAACGAAATTTGAATTATTGAGATGGCTAATAAAGAATTAAAAGTAGGTAACGTTCCCAATTTGAGATTCCCTGGGTTTGAGGGGGAATGGGAAGTAAAGAAGTTAGGGGAAATTGGAGAGATTGTAAATGGACTAACTTATAATCCTAATGATATTAATGAAAATGGTGTATTAGTTCTAAGGTCTTCCAATGTTCAAAATAGAAACATAGTTTTTGATGATAATGTGTATGTAAAAGTTTTGAATTATAATCAGGTGAAGGAAAATGATATTTTAATATGCGTCAGAAATGGCAGCAAAAATTTAATAGGTAAAAATGCACTCATAAAAAAAGAAAATGAAGGTCTTGCGTTTGGTGCGTTTATGTCGGTTTATAGAAGTCCCTTTAATCAATTTATTTTTCAATGGTTTGATACTCAAAAATATAAAGAAACTGTAAATAAAAACTTAGGAGCTACTATAAACTCAATAAATGGAGGCGATTTGAAAAGCTTCTCTATTGCTTTGCCAAGTAAAGAAGAGCAAAAGAAAATAGCTGATTTTTTATCGCTATTAGACCTTCGTATTCAAACTCAAAACAAAATAATTGAGGAACTTAAATTGCTAAAGAATACGCTTAACAAGCAGTTATTCTCACGTGAATTGAGATTTAAAGATGATAATGATTATTCCTTTGGTGATTGGAAAAACATAATGCTCGGAGATATTGGCCAAATAATTACAGGAAAAACGCCAAGTACCGCAGATCTAGACTTGTGGGATGGAGATATACAGTTTGTAACACCAACAGACATACGTCTAGATAAGTATCAATATACAACTGAAAGGACAATTAAAAAAACTGACAAGTTAAAAATTTTACCACCTAAGAGCATAATGTTTACTTGTATAGCTTCAATTGGTAAGATGAGTTTATCATTAAAACC
This sequence comes from Flavobacterium sp. J372, assembly GCF_024699965.1. Lineage (NCBI taxonomy): Bacteria > Pseudomonadati > Bacteroidota > Flavobacteriia > Flavobacteriales > Flavobacteriaceae > Flavobacterium > Flavobacterium sp. J372. The sequence continues at coordinate 2,290,462 of NZ_JAJOMZ010000004.1, read as the reverse complement.
TTGTGTGACAAACCAACAAATTAATTCCCTTATCCCTAATTCAGATTTTAATAATGAATTTGTGTTCTATGCGATTGCAAACATTTCAGGATTTATAAAATCTATCCAAGCCTCATCTACAATGCCTATTATTAACAAAACAGAGTTTTCAAAGTTTAAAATTTCAATTCCTCCACCGGAAGAACAATTGAAAATCGCTAATTTCCTTTCATCTTTTGACTCAAAAATTAATATTGAACTTCAGCTTTTACAAAAATTAGAAGTAGAGAAAAATACTTACTAACTAATTTGTTTATATAAATAAATTAGCCAACAAATATTGTTTTTGTTTTATCAATAACATACGAATTTCAGATTCAGTTTTTAGTTTTTTGTCAATACTAGATAAAACGATTGAAATCTGCTTCTGTTGGTTGAAATCTGGCAGTGAAATTTTCATTGGCTCAATTTCTGAAATATAATGACGCTTATGTTCATTAGATGATAAATCTAAGAAGAACAAATATTCAAACATAAATTTCAAATCCACATTTCGTTTAGCTGTTAGTATTTTTATAGCAGAAGATTTTACTTTAAAAGGAAAATCAACAAATTTCATATCCATGGTAAAATCATCAAAAATAATATTCTCTCCTTTATCATAAATTCCGAAATCTTCATCTGTATATCCTAATATAAAGGCTTTATTTGCAGTCAAAACAGGTGTTGACTCAATATTAAAAGAGTAATCTGTATTTGTAACCAAATATTTCGTCGGTTGTTCATAATTTAAAATATCTCTAATCTGTACCAATTCATTCCTTTCATTATGAGTCTGTGTATAAAGCCGATAGCGAATCGTATTCACAGAGGAAAATAAATCTTTAATTAAAGGGCTAAGTGAAAAGCTGTTTTCTCAGAATATTAGATTTAAAGAATTTAGGCATGAATGGGAATTGAGGAACTTGGGAGAGATAGGACAACCTTTTAACGGTCTGTCAGGAAAAACGAAAGATAATTTTGGAAAAGGTAAACCCTATATTCAATACAAACAAATTTTTGATTCTTCTAAAGTTCAAATAGAAAATTGTGGCCTTGTAGAAATTATAGAAAATGAAAGTCAAAATAGTGTAAAGTATGGGGATGCTTTTTTTACTATTTCATCAGAAACCCCTTATGAAATAGGAATGTCCTCAGTTTTATTAGAAGAAGTAAACGAAATGTATTTAAATAGTTTTTGTTTTGGATTTAGAGCATTTTCACTACAAATTCTTAATCCCCTTTTTGCTAGTTATCTTTTTAGAAATTCAGTATTCAGAAAACAAATAGTTAGGTTGGCACAAGGGAGTACCCGATATAATATTTCTAAGGGGGATTAATGAAATTGCACATATTATTGCCTTGCCAAAAGAGCAAATTATCATCGCCCAATTTCTTTCCTCTATTGATGAAAGAATAATTATTGAAAAAAAATTACTGCAAAATTATCAAATGCAAAAACTGCACCTCCTACAAAACTTGTTTATATAAATAGGTTTTGTAATAAATATCGCTTTTGAGATTGATATCCATCTAACAAACTTTTCTCCATCCGCCTTTTACCGTCGATTGAAGAAAGAAATTTGGCTATAGCTGTTTGTTCTTTGTGAGATGGAAAAGGTAATAGTATTTCTGAGAAATATTTATAACTTATCATCTTCCCATCCCTGATTCCTTCCAACCTCTTATTAAGATTTATTATGTAACTACCAGTTTTTAAGTAATATTTATAAAAAGTTCTGTCTACAGGAATTACAGGGCGTAAGATAACATATGCAGGGCTACAAATTCCGTCATATTCAGAATATTCTATACCTCCTTGAAAAGATCTTAGGCTAATAATGAAATCTCCTTTTTCAACAACTTTGTAGCCACTAACACTTTCTTCTGTGACAGTTACATTGTAGTCAATTAAGTTTCTTGGAATTGCCCCATATTCTTGTGTTACAGCTAGAATGGGTAGGTCTGAATCATGATTTTTATTTGAAATATTTGTAAATATTTCATCTCCGCTTTTCGTCGTCCATTCTTGCGTAAATCCTCGTAGCCTCAGTTTCTGAGAAAACAGCTTTTCACTTAGCCCTTTAATTAAGGTTTCTAATTGTTCAATTATTTTGCTTTGGGTTTGGATTCTTTCGTCAATTAATGATAAAAGGCTCGCTATTTTTTCCTGCTCATTAATTGATGGAATAAACACCTCGATATCTTCTATCTCTGATCTACTTATTTCTGAAAAAGTAGAACCATTAGCTCGTTTAATGAACTCATTTTTATTATGTTTAATCCAATTAGATATGAAAATATTATTTGTTGTATCGTTCACTATCAAAGATTGAAATCCTTGGTTCGTAGAGCACTGTTCATTGGCAATAGCAACTTCGCCAATTGTAGCCCTTGTTGTTAACAGAATTGTTCCCTTGGGCAATAATTTTGCAGATGACCTTTTTAAACCTAATTCTGTAATTGTCCTGTTGCTTTTTGTAACAAAACTCGATTTTATCTCGCTTGGTGTAAACCATTGGATGTTGCCATTCCAATATTCTTCAATGTTTGTGTCTGGAGTTCCGCCTCCAATAATTTTTGCAACATCTACCAATTTTTTCACTTCCCATTCCCCCTCAAACCCAGGGAATCTCAAATTGGGAACATTCGTTCTTTTAAATCCTAAAGGTTTTGTGTGTATTTCTTTTCTTTGAACAGTTTGTAAAAATTAACTTATATGAATCAACAAAAGCAAATTTTCGAAGTAATTGATCTGTGGAAAGCAGACAAAAAGCAGTATGTAAAGAAATCAAGTTTTTCAGCCTACATACTATTAATTGAAAACCATTTATTGCCTAATTTTGGTGATAAAAGGGAAGTACAGGAGGCTGATGTACAATTATTTGTGTTTCAGAAATTGAATAATGGTTTAAGTCAAAAGACAATCAAAGATATTTTGATTGTATTAAAAATGATCTTAAAATTCGGAGCAAAAAGAAAATTTTTAAATTACACACCTTTCGATATTCAATTTCCCACAGATCGTGAAAAACAAAGTATTGACGTTTTGAGTCGAAGTGACCAGAAAAAAATAATGAACTATATTCAAGAACACTTCACATTTCGAAATCTGGGAGTTTATATTTGTTTAAGTGCCGGTATTCGTATTGGAGAAATCTGCGCTCTCACATGGGAGGATATTGATACTGATAACGGAATAATTAACGTCAGGCGAACGATACAACGAATTTATAATATAGATGATGGTTTACGGAAAACAGAGTTGATTTTGGACACTCCAAAAACTAAAAACTCGATTCGCGACATACCTTTAAATAAAGATCTTTTAAAAATACTTAAGCCTTTCAAGAAGATAGTTAACCCTTCATTTTTTGTCTTGACAAATGATGCTAAACCGACTGAACCAAGAACCTATAGAAGTTACTATAAAACTCTTATGAAAGACTTAGGCATGCCAGATCTTAAATTTCATGGACTAAGACATAGTTTTGCAACCAGATGTATAGAAAGCAATTGTGATTACAAAACAGTTAGTGTTTTATTGGGCCATTCTAACATAAGTACAACTTTAAATCTTTATGTTCATCCTAATATGGAACAAAAAAGAAAGCAATTGAACAAATGTTCAAAGCTTTAAGATAAACTGAATTTAAAAAAGGACAAAGATGAAATACACATCCTTGTCCTTACTTTATAAGTGGATTTATGTCATAATCTTTTATACCGAAAGGCAAATTTTGCATTAACTAATAGTATTGATTCAGATTAAATTATTGATTCGATCAAATTCTTCGATGGTCTTGTAGTCCAAAAATGAATGCCTTCTTTTTTTATTGTACCAATTTTCGATATAATCATCTACTTCGACTTTCATTTGTTTTCTTGCCAAAAGTGTACTTCCATTAAGTAATTCCAACTTAAAAGACCTGAAAAAACTTTCGCAGACGGCATTATCATTATGGTTTTGTTTGCGGCTCATACTCTGCCTGACGAACTTGTGAGCATTTAAAGCCTTACAGAAAATCTTATTGGCATATTGAACCCCTTTATCGGAATGAAAAATCAAATCCTTCGTAATTTTTCTGTTTTTAACCGCCATTTCCCAAGCAGGCAAAGTAGTTTCTTTAGTCTTCATTCTATTACTTAGATTCCATCCAATAATTTTTCTATCAAACAAGTCCATAATAATAGTTAGATATACGAAACCTCTCACCGTTTGGATATATGTGATGTCTGAAACCCATGCCTTGGCGGGCGCATCAACAGTAAATTGCCTGTTTAAAACATTAGGAAATGTATAATGGTTGTGATTTGAATCGGTGGTCGGCTTATACTTCCTCTTGGTTTTACAACGTAGGCCAAGCATTCTCATATAACTGGTGACCTGCGCACTCTGTATCTTAAATCCCCGTTTGTGAAGCTCTTTTGTAATTTTTCTGCATCCATAAGTTTGCTTATGTTCATTAAATATGGAGACAATCTCTTGTTTGAGTAAAATTATTCGGGATTCTGTATCTGATAATTCCTGTTTCTTCCTGCGGTAATAGGTAGTTCTCGACACGCCCAATACAGCACACATTTTTAAAATTGAAAATTTACCTTTATTTTCTTCAATGAATTGTTTGGTTGCTATTTTTCCCTGAGTAACAGATCCGGTGCCTCGCTTTAAAATTTCCAGAGCAACTTCTGAGTCTTTAATTTTATTTTCGAGTTCAGTAATTACAGATTGGTTGGGTGTTAATTTTAAATAACCTGTCCCGCAGAAACTTCCTGCCCCATATTTTTCAAAATCCTGCCGCCATCTGTTCAGGCAACTCGGTGTAATTCCGAGTTCTCGTTCAATAACGACAATTTGTCCCTTGCCTCGTTCATAACTTAATTTAACAGCATGCTCCTTAAAAGCACGGTCATATTTTTTTATCATCTGAAAGGTGTTGATTTATACCCTATAAGTTTATTTGGAGCAATTTCTGGAGGAGGCTATCAATGCTTCTTCAATTTGTTTTTTTGTCACAGGATCGTCTGATTGTACAAGTTCAGACTTAAGGGAGGTAAAAAAGTTCCTTGGTATAGCATTATCTAAATAATTTCCCTTCCGGCTCATACTGCGCTTAATACATTTATATGAGGCTAGTTTACGGGTAAATGCTTTATTCGCATACTGTGGTCCTCTGTCTGAATGGAATAGTAATTCTTTCTTTATTGTACGATCCTGAACGGCCATTTCCCAAGCTGGCATCGACGTTTCTTTTATCATTAGTCTGTCGCTGAGGCTCCATCCAATAATGTTCCGGTCATATAAGTCCATGATAATTGTTAGGAATAAAAGTCCTGTTACTGTTTGAATGCTCGTTATAGCCGAGACCCAAACCTGATCAGGTTTTTCAGCGTTAAATTGCCGGTTTAGAATGTTAGGAAAAATACAGGGATTGTAAGGAATAAATGGTGAACTATACTTGGATTTATTGCTGGTGCTTAGCTTACTCACAAGGCCTAATTTTTTCATGTAAAGGTAACCTGAGCCGGTGATAATTTAATGCCCCGGCTTTTTAATTCTTCCGAAATTCTTATATTGCCATAGCGCTGTTTGTACTCATAAAATATTGCAGTTACTTCTTGTTCCAATAAAAGACTCTGTCGTTGCCTTGGAGATTTTGCCTGGCTTTTCCATTTATGATAGGTTCCTGTCAATATTCCTAATGCTTTACACATTTTCCATAATGGGTACCTGTCCAGATTGTTCTCAATAAAGTGGAAGATCATAGGTTTCCCCCGCAGCGATATGCTTATTTGCGTTCTTAAAAATTTCAATTTGAAGTTTCAATTCTTCCAGTTTTTTTTAAGGTCGAAAATTCTTTTTGCTCGGGGTTTTTAAAATAACCACTTCCGCAAAAACTTCCCGTTCCAAATTCTTGGAGTTCCTTTTGCCAGCTGTATATATTTGAAGATGGTATACCTAACTCTTTTGAAACTTTATGGAGACCTCTTTCAACCCCTAATTTGACGGCGTTAAATTTAAAATTACGGTCGTACGTTTTACGTTTTTCCATTTAATTAGAGTAATAAGGAATTCGAACACTTTGCATTTACCTTGACTTAAATTCCATTTCCTAATCGAGCACAGAGCTTGCCCATATCCTCACTCAGTTTACTTTCTATTACTTTGGCATAAATCTGTGTGGTGCGAATACTGGTATGTCCAAGCATTTTTGAAACACTTTCAATTGGCACACCGTTGCTTAATGTTACAGTAGTGGCAAAAGTATGACGGGCGATGTGGAATGTTAGCTTTTTCGTTATACCGCAAATATCCGCAATTTCCTTTAGGTAACCGTTCATACGCTGATTGGAAATCACAGGAAATGCTGTTCCGCTATGTTGCGCTCTCGGATCATCCCGATATTTTTCAATAAGTACCTCTGCTTGGGGTAAAAGCGGCACACGAACACATGTATCGGTTTTCGCCCTGCTAATTGATATCCAAAGTCCGCCATCAATACCTTTAACAATATTATCATTGGTCAGTTCCACTAAATCAATATAGGCAAGTCCTGTATAACAGCTAAACAGAAACATATCACGAACTTGTTGCAGGCGTTGAATGGTAAACTGTTTTTTTATAAGATTAGACAATTCCTCACTGCTTAGGCATTCGCGTTCCACTTTGTCAAAATGCTTTTTGTAACTCGCGAATGGATCTTTGGATAGCCAATCTAATGTAATTGCAAGGTTGACCATCTTACGAAGCCGCTCAATGTGTTTCATGATACCATTGTTCTTAAGGGGCTTTTGGTGGTCTTGGGGGACATAGGCCGCAAGATAGCTTTCAAAGTCCATTACAAAGCGGTAATTAAGCTCTGAGAGGGCAATATCATTTCTTTTGTATTTCTCCTTAAGGAACCTTTCTATGTACTTTTGCGTAGTGTGATAATTCTTTATTGTACCCAGTGCAAGCTTGTAGGTTGCTTCCTGATTATGATACGCAACAAGTTTACTCAATGTCATTGTATCTGCCTCGCCGCCAACAAATAATGACTTAACTCTATCTACCGTTACGGCTTTACGTTGTTGAACAAGGTCATTATAGCCGTCGGCTATGATTACGCGCACACGCTCAATATGGCTATTGAGTTTTATTATCTCTTCACGCTTCCCCTTTGCACGCCCCCTCACATCATCCCAATCTTTAGGTTCTACTTTCTGCTTTAAGGAAATTTCAGCCCTGCGACCGTTAACGGTAATGCGGGCATATACCGTTGCCTGATTACTTTTCTGTGGTTTTGGCATCCTGATAATAAACTGGATACCAAAGGTGTTTTTGCTTCTCATACCAATACATTTTGTGTTAAACAGATACATTTTGTATTCGTTCCAGAAAACTGCTCACGGGAAACGGATCATAAGGGTATCAAACTGCAATAAGAAGCCTCAAAATAATTGATGCAAAACATTGTTTTCAATTACTTATCTGCTAATAGGTGAGTAAAATTAAACTATGAAATTCGCTCACGCAATTGCTCACATTTAGATTGATATTCTTTGGTGTTTTTTGATATAAAAAAAACAAAAAACCCGCAAATACTAATGATTTGCGGGTTTTTGACTGCCTTTGAAGGCTTTTTAGTCGGGGTGGCAGGATTCGAACCTGCGACCTCCTGGTCCCAAACCAGGCGCGATGACCGGGCTACGCTACACCCCGAAAGAAGCGGAGAGACAGGGACTCGAACCCTGGCGACGATTGCTCGCCGACAGATTAGCAATCTGCTCCGTTACCACTCCGGCACCTCTCCTGCTTGCGCCAAGGCATTAGCCTTTTGCGGTTGCAAATGTAACTTTCAATTCTATTATCTGCAACTATTTTTTAAGGTTTTTTAATTTTTTTTTGAACTACATTGTTAAAGTCTTTAAGCCTCAACAATATAGCATTTGCAATCTATTGTATACACTTCAGGTTATTAATAAAATAATTTTCGGGTGAGTATTTAACTGTATTGGTTTCGCTTGTAAGTTCTTTTTTTATACTGTAGTCAACCATTTCCGTAGCATACTTTACTCGCATCATGGTTACGCGGCTTTTCTCCAGTTCTTCAAGACTGCCTTTAGTAAATAGAAACGTCCCAGATAGCACCCTGATGTTGTTTTTGTTATCAGCATCATACATAAGCCCGGCACAATTTTCTGTTTCAAGTGCATTTATGAGGGTTACAACTTTATTATTTTCAAGTTGCAGGTATATTTTTGAGGCTTTGTCTAAACATTGCGCTTTGGGGAATTCCTTACTTTTTGCAAGCATCTGGAAATTAAGCATCGGCAATCCGTCTGAACTTGTGAGAGAAAAGAAAACAAACGTGCTTGTGCCGCCAAATACACGCTCATACATCATATATTCTTTTGTGCTTTTTATCATCTTGCCATCTTCTTTGGCATTCATGGCATAGTCACATTCTTTTTGTGCAATACTGCTAATGGTTACTCCCAGCATCAGCAGCAATAAAATCTTCTTCATCAATCATTAAATTTTGGCGCAAAGTACCACAATTTTCTCATTGTTCATACGAGTTGTGAAAAATGTATAAGTCTCACCGCCATCGCTTATTTTCCATTTTTTGCGGATGTCTTCTACAGTTTGCGGAAAGTTTCGAACGGTAACGTTCATTTTTTTTGCCTGTATAAATTCTTTCATTTCCTTTTTTGAATAGGGAATAACCTGCTGTACTTCAAATCTCCTTCCGGGGAAATCAATTATCATATCTGAAGTATAAAGATGTGAATGGGGGTGTAGTTTTTTCACATCAAACTGTTCGGCAACTTCTGCAAATGCACCCGATTTCATAATTGCAGCATTAGGCTCGTATAAGTATTTTAACGGGTTAGCGTAGTGGACAACCGCATCACTTTGCAACGGGGCTGTAAAGCTGTCTGTACGGCCTTTTTCAAGGTTAATACTATGTAAGGCAGGTTCATCATTAAAACCTCGTTCTATGTGCCATAAAAGCTCTTTTACTTCATTATTCAGCGCAACAATGTAAACGGACTTTACATAACTAAGTTCACTAAATCCGGCTGAAATGTCGAGAATGGGTGCGGTCTTTATCAGGATGTTGTTGCTATAAGTTAAATATATGTCAAGCAGTTCAGGCACATTAGGCAGGCAGTCTTTTAGCATAAAGACTTTACCTTTTGCATCACTGCGGCGTGATGGGTCAATGTATATCCAGTCCCATTTTTGCCCTGAATTTTTAAGTGTTTCAAAACTGTCTCCGGTAATGCAGGTAATGTTGTCCGCCCCGAGAATTTTAAAATTATGTGCTGCTATTGCTGATAATTCAGGGTTAAGTTCACAATGAGTAACATGATTTACAACTTTGGCAAAGTATTGATCGTCAACACCAAAGCCACCTGTAAGGTCTATCAGGTTTTCACCTGAAACCAGTTTGGCCTTAAACTGAGCCGTTGTTTCAGATGATGTCTGCTCTACAGAAATTTTTGAAGGGTAAATAATATTTTCCGCATCGTACCATGTTGGCAGCTTATCTTTCGCCTTCTCACGAGCGGCAATCTGGCTAATAATAGCTTGCCAATCGTTGCCGGGAAAAGGATTTTTCTTCAGGGCAAGGGAGGAGGGATTTTGCCCTGAGTTTTCCCGGATAAATTCTTGTATTTCGGGCGCTAGTAAATTTTCAAACAAGCTTAAATATCTTTAGTAAGTATTCTCACAACAGGGTTGCGCGGCCAGAATTCTTTGGCTACTACCTTTATGGCTGTATAAAGCGGAACCGCAACGATCATGCCGAGTACCCCAAACACAAAGCCGCTGGCCAAAATTACTATAAATATTTCTAGCGGGTGAGAGTTTACGCTATTGCTGAATACAAGTGGTGTAGTTATATTATTATCAATAAACTGTGCCACGCAATAACCTATAAATACATACAATGTAGTTGAGAACATTTCTCCCTGAGATTCAGGCCCAATGTGGCCGAGCATTGTAAGGATAAGCACTAAAGCTGTAGCAATCAACGGACCTATGTATGGAATTATGTTTAGCAGTGCTGTTACAAAGGCTATGATAAAGGCGTTTTCTACACCAAAAATAAGTAATACAATCAGGTACAATACAAACAGTATTGACATCTGCACTATAAGTCCTATAAAATAACGGCTTAGCAGATGATTTATCTTTCTGAAAGAATTGATTATCTTATCTTCATGGGCTTCGGGAAGTATCTTTTTAGCTCCGATTGTAAATAGTTTACGGTCTTTAAGGAAAAAGAAAGTTATGAATAAAACCGAGGCTAACCCTACACCAAAACCGCTTACTATGCCGAGTATGGAGTTAACCAGGTTCGGGATAAAATTAAAGTCGAGTTTAGAGGTGAGGTCACTTTCCTTAAGTAATTTCTCTGTATCAATCCCGAAATAATCGTTTACCTGTGCAATAAGTGTATTGAGATCCTGCTGAAGTTTGGCAGTATCAAGTAAAGATAAGTTCTCGCTTTGCGTAATTATCAAGGGAACAAACAAATAGATGAAGCCGGCAAGTAAAGACAATAAAAAAACAAGTGTTACAATAACGGCTACAACGTGCGGAAAGCGCAGCCTGCGCTTAAGGAAATAAACAATAGGGCTGGCTATCATGCTTACAATAAGCGCTACAAAAAGATATAGCAGCACATTTTGTATTTTGAAAAGGAAAATCAGGCCTACATAAATAGCAGCTATTATAAGTACGGCACGAACAATTCCGTTAGCAATAATTTTTGAAGTTACCATTCGGTATAAGTGTTAAAACTTTATCGAATGTATGAAAAAAATTACTAATGCTGTTGCCTTTAATATAAGATTAAGAAAGGTTGAAACATGTAACAAGTAATCTAGTTCGTAAATGCGTAGTGTAAAATGTTGGCACCCATTTTCAGGGCTTTCTCGCGAACTTCACGCGGGTCGTTATGTACTTCCTGGTCTTCCCACCCGTCACCAAGGTCAGTTTCTACGGTGTAGAGGCATACAATGCGCCCCTCAAGGATTATTGCAAACGCTTGGGGCCTTTGGTTGTCGTGCTCATGAATCTTCGGTAAACCGCCTGAAAACAAGAATGGACCCTGGAATATTTTATGGTTTGCAGGCACTTCTACAAGTTCCTTGTCGGGGAAAATTCGTTTCAACTCACGTCGAATGTACTTGTCCATCCCATAATTATCATCTACATGCAAAAATCCACCGGATGTTAGGTAATTGCGCAGGTTGATGACATCATTATCACTGAAAACCACGTTGCCATGGCCTGTCATATGTACAAAGGCATAAGAGAAGAGGTCAGGGCTTCCAACCTCAACTGTTGCGGTCTTTGCCGGAATTTTTGTATTGATATTCTGGTTGCAGAATTTCGCCAGGTTGGGCAGGGCAGTAGGATTGCCGTACCAGTCGCCGCCGCCTGAATATTTGAGCACAGCGATTTCCTGCGCCAAAAGCAGGGCAGGAGAAAGAAGGAGTATGTAGTGGAGTTTTTTCATTTTATGATAACGCAGAAATTGGAATGTAAATATAAGCGTAATTCATAATTATTTGCGTAGTATCTTCTCCATTGCTTTGCCTTTTGCCAGCTCATCTACCAGTTTATCAAGATAGCGAACCTGCTGCATAAATGTATCCTCAATATCTTCAACGCGATAACCGCAGATCACGCCTGTAATCATTGAAGCATTCGGATGCAGTTTTGCATTGGCAAAGAAATCTCCAAAGTTGGTTTTATTGTCAAGGATTTCCTGCAGTGCCTTACCATCATAACCTGTAAGCCATTCAATGATCTCATCAACCTCTGCCTTGTTGCGGCCTTTCTTCTCAGCCTTAGTTATATAGTGTGGGTACACAACTGCGAAGGACATTTTGCGTACGCGGTCGTTATTCTTATCGTTCATGTGTAATTGTAATTCGCAATTATTCTTCGTTCACAAATGCTACGCTGTGAGCTGCCACGACTGCAGCTGTTTCTGTACGCAGGCGGGTATTGCCTAAAGATACGGGTATATAATTGTTCGACAGTGCCAGTTCTATCTCCTTGGTTGAAAAATCGCCCTCAGGGCCTATTAGAATGGTTACTTTCTGCTTCGGCTGCAATTCGGTTTTCAAAAGTTTTTTATCGGTTTCTTCGCAATGGGCTATGAATAGCTGGCCTTCTTTTTTATCGGCAATGAAATTTTTGAATGGCACCGGCTCGTTCAATTTCGGCAGGTAATATTGCAAAGATTGTTTCATCGCGCTTTGAAGAATTTTCTCAAACCGGTCTGCTTTGAAGATGGTGCGTTCGCTGTGTTCACAGATAAGCGGCGTTATTTCACTAATGCCTATTTCTGTCGCTTTCTCCAAAAACCACTCGTAACGGTCGTTCATTTTAGTCGGCGCTACTGCAAGGTGAAGGTAATATTGAAGTGGGTCAAAATTTTCTACGCCGGTAATATTCACTTCGCATTTCTTCTCCGAAGCAAATATGATTTCCGAAGTAAAAAGTGAGCCTTTACCATTAGAAATGTGTATGATGTCACCTTCCTTTTTACGCAGTACTTTAACAATGTGGCGGCTTTCTTCTTTATCAAAAATAAAGCTGCTGTCGCCCTGTTGTATGTCGGGATTATAAAATAGTTGCATCTTTTATTGCTTTAGCCATTTTGCCCAGTCGGCGCCAACTTTTTCCCAATTATACACATTATGATCGGGTTGCATTTTATCGTCTACAGGAAAGTAATTATGCTCTGTGTTGTGATAAGCCAGCAAGGTGATATTTTTGTTGCCCCTGCGGATTGCCTCAGTCTGCAACAGGTCATTGTAAGGTGTGCTCCAGTCTTTTGTGCCGTAACTTATCAGAACAGGAATTTTAAGTTTTAAAATATCCTCAGCAATTGGTAGTGAGAAGCTATACGTTGTTTTATTGCTGTCGCTGTTGCCTTGGGCAATGATATTGTCTTTATCAGCTACAACACTTTTCCAGTTATCAATAGTTGTGGTATCAGTATTCTTATAACGGTCTTGCGATAATATGCTCAGTATTCTCCCGTACGGATTTCCACCCGAGTAAATAAGCTTTGTAACCTTCTTATTTGTTGCCGCCATCTTTGCAGCGATGTATGTTCCTTCAGAATGTCCTGCCGCCACGAATCCTGATTTCATTACCCATGGCTCTTTAAGAAGTTGTTTTACAATGAAGTTGTTGCGCTCAACATAAAAGGCAAGGTGGTTGTTCACAGCATACTCTTTTGTGAAGTTTCCGTTCTCAAGATAAGAAAGACTTTTACTGAGCGTAGACACATGTGCTGACACAGGAACTCCGGGCTTGCTGACGATCACAATATGGTAATTATCCAGGAAATCTTTTTCATCAAAGGGAAGAATTCCGTAAACGCCGTCATCTTCGTACTTTATAAGCGGTTGCGGCATAGAGCCCTGGCACCAGAAAAAAATTGGCTTTGGCTTAGATTCTTCACCAGCTTTTGAACGCACAATTACTTTGGCTACCGAATTTTTATACGGAAAGTCAATCTGCCTCCAGCCAAAATCTTCCGGTTTTTTTTGAGATGAAGCAGAAATAGTTAGCAGCAAAAATAATAATATCAGTATCCTCATATTGCAATCCGGGCTTTTGATGTTACTGCCGCATTTTCAAAGTCTTTCGTCAAAAATTTGTAGTAACCTGTAATGCCAATCATAGCAGCATTGTCGGTTGTGTACTCAAATTTAGGTACAAATGTTTTCCACCCGTATTTGCTTTCAGCATCTTTTAGCGCCTGGCGTATTCCGCTGTTGGCTGACACGCCGCCACCTATAGCCACCTGCTTTATGCCGGTTTGCGCCACAGCCAGTTTCAGTTTGTCCATCAGTATGTTGATAATAGTATGCTGTATGGAGGCACAAATGTCGTTTATGTTTTGGTGAACGAATTCCTGATTTTGTGCTGTATTTTTCTGGACGAAATAAAGTATCTGCGTTTTCAGCCCGCTAAAACTGAAGTCAAGCCCCGGTACCTTTGGTTTTGTAAAAGGAAAAGCTTTCGGGTTGCCTTCTCTAGCATATTTGTCGATAAGCGGACCCGCCGGGATAAGGCAGCCCAAGAATCTTAGCGCTTTTGTCAAACGCTTCACCTACAGCATCATCGGTGGTTTCACCTATCACTTCCATCTTGAAGTAATCATCAACCCTGATTATTTGTGTATGCCCGCCACTTATGGTCATTGCAAGAAAAGGGAACTCCGGCTTGTCATAGCCTTCCTCGTCAATAAAATGCGCCAGTATATGTCCCTGCATGTGGTTAACAGCAATTAAAGGAATATTTAAAGCCAAGGCTAGTGATTTGGCAAAACTAGTGCCAACAAGCAGCGACCCCATTAGTCCCGGCCCCTGTGTAAAAGCGATAGCGCTAAGCTGCGATTTATCAACTCCGGCTTTTTTCAGGGCAACATCAACCACAGGAACAATATTCTGCTGGTGGGCGCGCGATGCAAGCTCCGGCACGACACCTCCAAATTCTTCATGTACAGCCTGCCTTGCCACAATATTGCTCAGCACTTTATCGTTGCAAAGTACAGCGGCGGCAGTATCGTCACACGAACTTTCAATAGCTAAAATATATACAGAATTTTCTGCCATAATTAAGGCACGGAATTTGAATAATAAAAAGTTAAAAGCAAATTTAACAGAGTATAAAAATTCCTACTTTTGCTACAATTTGCTATGATTTTTTCCGTAGGCACAAATTTAAACATTTCGCAGTATCAAAAAGTTTAAAAAAATACTTATACGCACGATAATAGGAATTATCCTGTTTTTGTTACTGCTTGGCATTGCGCTCTCGCTGCCTTTTGTGCAAACAAAAATTGCACGATATTTTACAAACACACTTAATGAAGATTTTGGCACAAATATTAGCATAGACAAAGTTGCTGTTTCAATATTTGGCAGCGTAAAACTTAAGGGTGTGCTGGTGCTTGACCATCACGGCGATACGTTAATATCAGCCAATCGCTTACAAACCAATGTGCTCAGCTTTAAGAATATCGCTAACAGCAACCTTCAGTTTGGTACGCTTAAAGCAGATGCGCTTACCTTCCACATGAAAACTTACAAAGGCGAAAAAACATCTAACCTTGATGTTTTTGTAAAAGCTTTTGATAATGGCAAACCGGGTTCAGGTAAGTTTCGCTTGCGGGCAGATGACCTTGCCGTTACCGGCGGGCGTTTCCGTCTTACGAATGAGAATGCTGTAACGCCGCGTGTGCTTGATTTTAAAAACCTGAATGGTGAGCTGAAAGATTTCTATATTAAAGGCAGTGACGTTTCAGCTAATATACAAAAGCTGTCTTTGCTTGACCATCGCGGGCTGCAGGTACAAAACCTGAAAGCAGCATTTATGTACACCAAGACCAATATCATTTTAAACGAACTGGAATTGGCGACTAAGGAATCGGCTTTGCGCGGAGCCGTGAAACTTACGTACACAAAGGAGGATATGAAGGACTTTGTAAATAGGGTAAGATTTGATTTTAAAATAGACCGCGCCACGGTATCTTCAAATGAATTGAACCTTTTCTACAATGAATTTGGTAAAAACCAAAAGTATTACCTCTCTACAACGCTAGATGGGCCGCTTAACAATTTCACATTGCATAACCTTAAGCTGCTTGATGCACAGCAAAGCGAAATCATTGGCTCTGTAAATTTCCGCCATTTGTTTGACAGGGAGGGGCCGGGCTTTTACATGAATGGAAATTTTGACCGTGTTACCTCAAACTACACAGTTTTACGCAGCATCATGCCAGGGATATTGGGTAAAAGTTTACCAAAAGAACTGGAGAAATTCGGGCGCGTTGATATGACCGGAGATGTCGTACTTACCAAAAAAGACCTTGATGCTAATTTAAACATTATTTCTGAACTTGGTGAAGCTGTGGCTAACATTGCAATAAAGGATTTTAATAAGCCTGACGTTGCAGTGTATACCGGCGTTATTGACCTGAATGATTTTCAGCTGGGTAAATTCCTGAATGATAAAACAATTGGTAACGTAACGCTTAATCTTGAGGTTGACGGTGCCGGCTTTAAAAAAGAATCATTAAACACAAAACTGAAAGGCGAAATTTATTCCGCAACATATAACAGGTACACTTATAGAAAAATTACCGTTGACGGGCTGATGAAATGGCCTTATTTCCAGGGGCGCATTAACAGTAACGATCCTAATCTGATGTTGACTTTTGATGGCCTTGCCGACCTTAGCAAACGCCGCGCACGCTATGATTTTGAAGCCCAGATAGACTATGCAGACCTTAAAGCGCTTAACTTAAATCTTTTCAAAAAAGATTCAATAGGCATCGTAAAAGGTAATTTTAAGCTAAATGCAAGCGGGAGTAACTTCAATGACCTGGCAGGAAGGTTTGAGGTTTCACAAATGTCTTTCCAAAATGGGCGCAACAGCTATTACTTTGAAGATTTTCAGGTTGAGTCGGTTTTTGATGCGGCCAATGTTCGTACTATTACAATCAATTCGCCCGACATAATTCAGGGTAGGGTTACGGGTAAATATGATACAAAGCAATTAGCAAAACTTGTAGAAAATGCACTCGGCAGCTTATATACAAACTACAGTAAGCACAGGGTAAGGCCGGGGCAGTTTCTTGATTTTGATTTTACGATTTATAACCAAATAGTCGAGGTTATAGCGCCTGATATTGTGTTGGGAGACAGTACAACCGTTCGCGGAAATATCAATGCAGATAAGGGCGAGTTCAGGCTTGCATTCAGTTCGCCGAATATTACAGCTTATAACAATACTTTCAATAATATTAAGGTTGATGTAAATAATCGAAACCCGCTGTATAATGCCTACGTTACGATTGATAGTGCACGAGTGAAGAACTACAAGATATCTGACTTTAACCTCGTAAACGTAACTCAAAATGATACGCTCTACCTGCGTACCGAATTTAAAGGAGGCAATACAGATAAAGATTATTATAACCTGAATCTTTACCATACCATTGGTAAAGACAACAAATCTGTAGTCGGGCTTAAGCGTTCAGAAGTTAACTTTAAAAATTATTTATGGTTCCTGAATGAAAATGACAGCCGGGATAACAAAATTGTCTTTAATAAAAAACTTACCGATTTCGAAATTGACAGGATAAGCCTTTCGCATAACGACCAGCGCATGGAGCTCTCAGGTATGCTTCGCGACTCAACCTACAAAGACCTGAAACTGAGTTTTGATGATGTTGACCTGCACAAGATAACACCATCGCTTGACAGCCTCTCTTTTGGCGGAAGAGTAAACGGTGAGGTAAGCCTGAAGCAGAACAGGTCGGTTTTCCAGCCGGCATCAGATATTACGATTGACAGTCTCTCGATCAATAAATTCCAGTTAGGCAACCTGCAGGCACAAATAGTAGGTGATAAATCGATTCGCACCTTCAACGTAAATACTGAACTGATTCGCGACGGTGAAGAAACCTTCTTTGCTAACGGTACCGTTGATATCATTAATAAAGAAACCACCCTAAACCTTGATGCAGGATTTTCTAACTTCAGCCTGGCGCCATTATCGGTCTTCCTTAAATCAATTTTCCCTGAAATGCATGGGTTTGCATCGGGTAGGGCAAGTATAGTTGGGAATGCAAAACGCCCTGAGATTGATGGTCGCCTGTACCTGAAAGATGCTGGCCTTACGGTAGGCTACCTTAATACTAAGTATGATTTTGAACAAAATGCTGCCGTAGACCTTACAGAAGATGAAATATTCTTTCGTAATGTTATGATTACAGACACAAAGTATAACACTACCGGCAGGCTCTTTGGCAGCGTGAAGCATAATGTGTTTAAAGACTGGGCTCTTGACCTTGGGCTGGAGTCAGACAGGCTCTTGGTGCTGGATACAGAAGATAGTGATGAAGCACAATTTTACGGCACGGCAATTATAAAAGGTAGCGCTTCCATTACCGGGCCTACAACAGCATTGAATATAAAGGTTGATGCAACATCAGTATCTGGTACAGATATTAAGATACCTATTAATACATCATCAGCCAGCGGCGCTTCAACGCCTTATATTGATTTTCTTTCACCTCAGGAAGTAGCAGACATTGCCAAGGGCAAAATAACGCAAACGAAGACTTATAAAGGCCTCGAGATGGAATTTGACCTGAACATTACACCTGATGCCAGCCTTGAAATTATCATTGACAAAAACACAGGGCACGGTATGAAAGCTAAGGGTAATGGTAACCTCTTGCTGAATATTAATACGCTTGGCAAGTTTAATATGAATGGTGACTTTGCGGTAACCGAGGGGGTTTATAACTTTAGGTACGGTGGTGTTTTTGATAAAGAACTCTCGTTAAGGCCGGGCAGCTATCTCGCGTGGGATGGTGACCCTGCAAGGGCGCGCCTTAGCATGGAAGCTGTATATCTTACAAGGGCAAATCCTGCTGTACTGCTTGAGTCAAGCTCTTTTAACCGTGTAATACCTGTTGAGGTTGTTATTGCGCTGAACGGTAACCTGGCACAGCCCGAGCATGAGTTCCAGATTAATTTCCCAAATGTAAGTTCGGTGCTTAAATCTGACCTGGAATACAGGCTAAGTGATGCCGACACAAGGCAGACACAGGCACTGTCATTATTATACTCTCGTTCATTCCTTAGCCCTACAAGTGCAGGCAATGCTGTATATGCACCGCTGTTTGAGCGCGCCAGCAGCTTGTTTGAAGACTTTTTCAGCGAGGATGACAGTAAAGTAAAGGTGGGCGTAAATTACGTACAGGCAGAGCGAAATCCGTTTGTAGAGACGAGCTCGCAAGTAGGCCTTACGCTATCATCACAAATTAGTGACAGGATAACCGTAAACGGGCAGTTGGGCGTGCCTGTAGGCGGAGTGAACCAAAGTACTATTGTAGGTAATGTGGAAGCGCAATTGAGGCTTAATGAAGACGGTTCCCTTAAGGCAAGGGTATTTAACAGGGAGAATGACCTTAACTTTTTAGGGGAGGGTATAGGGTATACACAGGGTGTGGGTTTGACATATGAAGTTGATTTTGATACTTTTAGTGAGTTTATGGAGAAATTCTTCAGGAAGCTTAAGCTGGAGAAAAACGGTGATGGCGACGATAATGTGCCTGACAGCGATGTATCGCCTGACTGGCTTGAATTTAGTACTGAAAGAAGGAAAAAAACGAATACTGAAGAAAAAGAACCTGAAAGGATACCTGAAACTGATTAAAATATAATTTGAGGTATTCATAAAAACATATTTGATAGAAAAGCGGGTAAAGAAATGTCAACTTTATCCGCTTTTTTATTTTCCTTAAGAAAAACTTATTAACGAAAACGTTTGAAATGTTGCGATTTTATTAATGGAATGCAAAAACAAATAAATAAAACATATTAAATTATTAATTTTACAATCAAATACTAAAAAATGTCTGTTAATATCAAAAAAATAGGTGTGCTGACTTCCGGAGGGGGATTCTCCGGGCATGAATGCCGCCATCAGGGCTGTAGTGCGTACATGCGCATTTCACGGAGTGGAATGTTTGGGTATTTACAGGGGATACCAAGGGATGATAGAAGGTGACTTTAAAGAAATGGGCCCGCGTAGTGTAAATAACATTATCAATAAAGGCGGTACTATACTTAAATCAGCCCGCTCAAAAGATTTTATGACAGAAGAAGGCCGTAAAAAAGCTCATGACAATCTTGTAAAGGCAGGTGTTAATGCATTAGTTGTAATTGGTGGTAACGGCAGCTTTACCGGAGCGCTTAAATTTAACCAGGAATTTGGCTTCCCTATTATTGGTATTCCTGGAACCATTGATAATGACATATACGGTACAAGCCATACCTTGGGCTATGACACCGCCTTGAATACAGTAGTTGAAGTAATAGATAAAATACGTGATACGGCCAGTTCGCACAACAGGCTTTTCTTTATAGAAGTAATGGGGCGCGATGCAGGGCATATTGCACTAAATGCAGGTATAGGTGCCGGTGCGGAGGAAATATTGATTCCTGAAGAAGATATGGGCCTTGACAGGCTTCTTGAATCGCTTCGCCGCAGTAAGGCATCGGGCAAGTCATCAAGCATAGTGGTGATTGCCGAAGGAGATAAAATAGGGAAGAACGCATTTGAGCTTAAAGATTACGTTGAGGAAAACATGCCTGAATATGATGTGCGTGTATCTATCCTCGGGCATATGCAGCGTGGTGGTGCGCCAACATGTTATGACAGGGTACTGGCAAGCAGGCTGGGTGTCAAGGCTGTAGAATCTTTACTTGAAGGCAAGTCAAATTTAATGGCCGGCGTCTTGAAAGATGAGATAGCGCTTACCCCGCTTGAACAGGCTATCAAAATGAAGTCACAAGTAGATAAAGAGCTTATCAGGGTGTCTGATATAGTTTCAATATAATTTAAACAACAAATAACATAAAAAATGGCAAAAGTAAAATTAGGTATAAACGGTTTCGGAAGGATAGGCAGGATTGTCTTCCGCGAAACTTTCAACAGAGATAATGTAGAGGTAGTAGCAATAAATGATCTTCTGGATGTTGACCATCTTGCATACCTGCTAAAATATGATTCAGTCCACGGCAACTTCAAAGGCGAAGTTGAAGTACGTGACGGTAAGCTTATCGTAAACGGAAAGGAAATTCGCGTAACAGCTGAAAAAGACCCTTCAGTTTTAAAATGGGATGAGGTTGGTGTTGATGTAGTTGCTGAATGTACCGGTATATTCACTACACTTGAAAAAGCTCAGGCACATATTGATGGCGGAGCTAAAAAAGTCGTTATCTCTGCACCATCGGCAGATGCGCCAATGTTTGTAATGGGTGTAAACCATGAGAAGGCTACAGCTGATGACAAGATTGTATCAAATGCATCATGTACCACCAACTGTCTTGCACCATTGGCTAAAGTTATCCACGATAACTTTGGTATTGTTGAGGGGCTTATGACAACTGTACACGCCACAACGGCTACACAGCTTACTGTTGATGGGCCGTCACGCAAAGATTTCCGTGGAGGCCGTGCAGCTTTGCTAAACATAATTCCTGCCAGTACGGGCGCTGCAAAAGCGGTGGGTAAAGTTATCCCCGAGCTTAACGGATTGCTTACCGGTATGTCTATGCGCGTTCCTGTAGCTGATGTGTCTGTAGTTGACCTTACGGTAAAACTTAGCAAAGAGACTACATATGATGATATCATGGCGGTGCTGAAAAGGGAGAGCGAAGGCAAGATGAAAGGCATACTTGGCTTTACTGAAGACGATGTAGTATCTCAGGATTTTATTTCAGATACACGTACCAGTATTGTTGACTCAAAAGCAGGTATCGGGCTTAATTCTACCTTCTTCAAAATCGTATCTTGGTACGATAATGAGTATGGCTACTCGAGCAAGCTTATAGACCTATCGGTGCACGTTGCATCTTTGTAATATTTTTTTAACTTGTCCCGTTTTTTGGAAGCAAAAGGCGGGATTTTTTATTTAGCCTTATTGGCTTACAAGCAAACTTAAACTAACTCAACTCAATGAAACTATTAGTAGACAGTGGCGCTACAAAAGCCGACTGGATTGCCCTTGATGAGCAGGGCAACAGGCTTTTCACCACACAAACCCTTGGCCTTAGCCCTGAAGTAATTGACAGGAAAGAGGCACTCGAGCGCCTTGAAGCACGTTTTGATATATCAAACAACAGAAAAGAAGTAACAAGCCTTTATTTTTACGGCGCCGGCTGTGGTACAGACAGGATGAAGAAGTACATGAAGGAAATTTTTGAAGAATTCTTCCCTAATGCACAGGTTTCAGTAAAGGAAGACACCTATGCTGCAGCTTATGCTACAAACCCAAGTAATGAGAAAGCTATTATCTGCATTTTAGGTACCGGCTCAAACTGCAGCTATTTTGATGGTAAAGAGCTTCATCAAAAGGTCCAGTCTCTTGGCTATATTGCAATGGATGATTGCAGTGGCAACCGTTTCGGCCGTGATTTAATACGTGCTTATTACTTTGGTAAAATGCCTGAACACCTGGCTAAGATATTCCAGGATGAGTATAACCTCGAGCCTGATACCATTAAGCACAACTTGTACAAAGAGCCGAACCCAAATGCCTATCTGGCTACGTTTGCGAAATTCCTTATACAGCACAAAGATGATACTTTTATAAAAGGCCTTATATATGATGCTATGCAGACTTTTGTAGATAATTATATTACGCAATATGACAATGCGCATGATGTACCCGTACATTTTGTAGGTTCAATAGCTTTTTACCTGAAGGCTGAGCTTGCCGAGGTTTTGGAAAAAAACAACCTGAAGCTTGGTAACGTACTGCGCAGGCCTATCGACGGGCTAATTGAATACCACGAATTAAACTAAGAGCTATGGAAATTGCCGTGATTGCCCATGATGGGATGAAAGCCGAAATGGTGCAGTTCCTCAACAAGCATAAAGATATCCTCATCAAAGAAAATATAAAACTCATTGCTACCGGCACAACCGGCAGTAAAGCAGTAGCAGCAGGGTTTAAAGTAAAGAAAATGCTATCAGGGCCACTTGGCGGCGATGCACAGATTGCAGCCCGTGTTGCTGAAGGAAAAACTAAGATGGTTTTCTTTTTTAAAGACCCTATGTCAAGCCATGCACACGAAGCTGACATAAACATGCTTATCAGGATTTGTGATGTGCACAATGTGCCGCTGGCCACAAACCCTGCTTCGGCAGAATTGCTGCTTTTGGCTATTTCACAGCAATCATAGAGATTTCAACATTAACGCTTTTAGGCAGTCTTGCCACCTGGACCGTTTCTCTTGCAGGAGCGGTCTTTTCGTTAAAGTATTTCCCGTAAACTGAATTTATGCGGGCAAAATCATCCATATTGCTGATAAAGATAGTGGCCTTCACCACATCTTCAAAAGTCATTCCGCCAGCATCAAGTACAGCCTTCATGTTCTGCATCACCTGCTCTGTTTCGGTTTCAATATCATCCATTATCAGTTCGCCTGTTTCCGGATGCAGTGCAATCTGCCCTGATGTGTAAAGTGTGTTACCAACTAAAACAGCCTGACTGTATGGACCGATTGGCGCCGGTGCTTTATCTGTGAAGATTATCTTTTTCATAAATCTGAATTCTTATTCTGAAATCTAATTACCTGATTGTCCTGTCCGGTACACGGCGTTTTTCCCACTTGATGTCCTGGAGAACAGATGATTTTATTCCTATGAAGAAGCCCCAGAACGAGTTATCACCAAACGGAATCCAGTTGAAGTCCATCCGCCAGCTTAACAAGTCACGCTCAAAACGTAGCTGAGTATAAGTAACACCCTGCTGTACAAAATCATACCCTGAGGAGAAGCCCAGCTTCCATTTAGGAGTTATGTCAAGATTACCGGACAACATGATTGAGTTGCCTGTTATCTTTTTCTCTCGCGCATTATTTGAATAGGTGAGGGAGTAGGCAAGGCGCATATCCCAGGGTAATTTTGCATTATAAAAGCCATCAAAAGGCTTTTTCTTGGTATCGTCTTCCTCATCATTAAACATACTGTTGCGCTGGTCTCCCATATTAACACCGGTACCAAAAAGGTCATCCTCACGGCCGCCGTTACGTGCAGTCTGGCTATCAGGCCCATCCTTTTTTCCTGAATCCCCGTCTTCACTTGATAGGGCATAGTTTACAGTAATATTGGCACTGGTCATCCTGAAAAGACTGCCGCCGTTATCAATATTCCACATATTGATTGTGCGGCCATTATTGTCTACCGCATACGGATTTAGCGTGGTGCCGAAATTCACATTCATTTTGTCTTTTAGCAGGTTTGTCCCGGCTGATATTCGCAACGGCGCCCATGCCAGTGAATCAGCAGTCATATCATAAGATGTAGTGAAATTCAGATTATTAAGCAGCATGATTTTTTTAGGCTCTTCGGTTTCGCTTTCATCATCACGCACCTTTGCTTCAAATGTATTATTTACTGCTATACCAATGTTATTTGAATAAGTCCGGCCAGGAATACCAAATAGCCCACCTTCAAAACGTGTATATTGCTGGTATCTGCCAGTATTATCTACATAAGTGTCATAATATTGCTCAAAGCTGGGTGTATAGCTATAACCTATTGATGGACGAATCACGTGGCGTATAGCCTGTATTTTTTCTTCTCACCAAAGTTGAAATTACCATATACTGTTGTACCTATAGAGGAGTTGAAATTATAGGTCCGGAAAGAGTCAAAGCCGCGTATATCTGAATCTATCGGCCTGTTGGTATCAGGGTCTAATTCCCGCTCTATTGTGTTAAAGACCCATGTTTCCTGATAATTAGTTCCTGCTGATACACTGAAAAACTTAAAAATTTTAAAGTTGGTTGTAAGTGGTATACTGTGCTGGAAACCCGAACGCATATCCCGCCACATCCCAGCCTTGAAGAAAAGCGAATCGGTGGTTGCAATCCTGTTTTCACCGCGAAGGTTATATTGTAAGTTCAGGTTTTTTATAAAGCCTTTCTTGGGTGCATCTCCCGGCGCAAAAGGGAAAATCCTGTCTACACTCAGCTGCATTGTTGGCAGGCTCATGTTAATTGCCTCGGTATTTGTGTTTTGCTGGTGTGTTGCAGCGAGCGATAAATTGACCTGAGGTACCGTCTGGAAGGTTTTATTATAACTTATGGATGACTGGAAGTTGTTGTTTAGTGATGCGCCGACATTAGCCATGTTTATAGACTGGCGAAAATACTGGCTTGACCCAAGGTTTACACTTGCTGAAAACCGTGAATTTGGATTTGCTTTAGAGTCCTGGCTGTGGCTCCATTGTATGTTATAGTTTCTTGTTTTCGAATAATCCGGTAATCCTCGTTCGCTCGCTACAAGGTTTTCAAATCGTATGTGTATGTTCCCATTGAATTTATACCGCTGTGCATAGCTCGATTCAAACCGTAGTCCGTAACTGCCATTGGTATAATAATCTCCTGTAACAGCAAGGTCGTAATAATCACTTAGCGCAAGGTAATACCCCCCATTCTGCAAAAAGTATCCCTGGTTGTTGTTTTCACCAAAAGTTGGTATCAGGAAACCGCTTTCGGCCTTATCTGTCATAGGGAAAAATGCAAACGGAAGGGCCACAGGCGTAGGTACATCAGCTATTACAAGATTGGTAAGGCCTACAACAACTTTTTTGCCGGGAACAAATTTTATCTTATCTGTAAAGAAATAGTATTCAGGGTCATCTATGTTTTTTGAGGTGGTGAAACGCGCTCCTTTTATAAAGTATACGCTGTCATTCTCTTTCTTTGTAATCTCGCCTTTTACCCGAAATTCCCCCTGGTCGCTTCGGGAATTCCATACCCGTGCCTTTTTTGACCTGGTATTAAAGTGGATAGAGTCGGCTTCGATAACATTAGCGCCCTGCTTAAAATAAGGGTATTGCGAATATACCCCTGTAGAATCTTTCATCCGTCCGGCAAACACTTCATTTTTTTCATAATTCATGATAATGACACCGCTCTTCAGCTCCATGTCTTTTTGTGTTAACACGGCCTGGTCATAAAGCGTGAGCTCTTTTTTGCGCTGGTCTATCTTTTCATAGCCTTCAGCAGTACGCTTAATTATTGCATCAAGCCCACCTTTTTTTGGCTTTATCGAATCTGTTTTAATCGTAATTGAGTCGCCGGGTTTTACGTTAACAGTGTCATTTACAGCGGGTACAACCTGCGCAAATACATTTGGCGCAAAAATTGTTAGAAACATTGCTGATAAAATGATATGAAGTAAGTTTGTACGCAACGGTATGGATACTATTTTTGTAAAAATGCGTTTATCTTTTAAAGGTGTCAAACTTACATATTTTTCGGCAAAAGTAAACACTTCACACCAATAATACTAAGGCTATTAATAACTACATTACTATGGCAGCAAACCTTAAAACAAAACTTACATTATTAGTATTTATTGTATGTTACAGCGTTTCATTGGCCCAGGGCAGCAACAGGTTTAAAGTTGTGCTTGACGCCGGGCACGGTGGCGATGATGCCGGGGCTACTTATTACAACTATAAAGAGAAGGATGTTGCGCTTAGCGTAGCACTAAAAGTTGGCGCCTTGCTTGACAGGCAGAGCGGTATTGATGTTATTTATACAAGAAAGACAGATGTGTTTATTGAATTGAAAGACCGCCCGGCCATTGCTAATAAAGCACATGCCGACATTTTTGTTTCTATACACTGTAATGGTGATGCAAAGCGGACTGCTTATGGTGCCGAAACCTGGATTATGGGTCGTGCAAAAGATGCTGCCAACTTTGCTGTAGCAAAAAAGGAAAACTCCGTAATTTATCTTGAAGAGAATTATAAGACCAAGTATAAGGGTTTTGACCCTAACTCACCTGAAACTTTTATTGGCCTGATGGTGCAGCAGGAGGCTTATGTGCAGCAGAGCATAGAACTTGCCGGGATGATACAGAGCAATATAATTAAAGAATTGCACAGGCGCGACCGTGGCGTAAAGCAGGGGCCTTTTTGGGTACTGCACCAGACTGCTATGCCAAGTGTTCTTATAGAGCTAGGGTTTATGTCGTATAAAGATGAAGTGGAATACCTTGTGTCTGAAAAGGGCCAGAATGAACTGGCAGCTACTATTGCAAATGCTATTCTTAATTATAAAAACACCTATCATAGCCCAACAGATTTTGGTGATATAGCAGCAACCGTAAATAAGGTTTCGGCTACCCAGCCTGAAAGAGAGGTAAAACCCGTTACCCCTGTAGTTTCAAACAATGAAAAGGCAAATCCTGAAAAAGGGCCTGTATATAAAGTTCAGATTGCCACGGGCAGCAAAAGCCTTGAGCTTGTACCGTCAAATTTTAAAGGGCTTAAGAATATATCCAAAGAAAAAACTTCTGTGGGCATTAAATACTATTATGGTGCCACCAATGACCAGGCTGAAGCAAAAAAACTGCTTGAAGAGGCTAAGGCAAAAGGTTATAAATCGGCCTTTATAGTTACAACTGACAATTAGCCTGCAATTTATAATCATTATAATCTGGTATAATTTTCAGGTTTACAGGTTGTTAAGAAATATGATAATAAATCATTTTTGAGTCAGTTTGCAAACATTGTATTTAATCTTAAATTTGTACTACATGCGAGTAAAATAAGGTGCTTTAGCTATGTGCATCTTTATTTAATGAAAAACTGATTTACAATGAAAAGCACCCTCACAACCAGACTGGCCGTAATTTTTTTGATGCTTACTGCTGCAATATCCAACGCGCAAGGCAATGCACGTTTCAGGGTTGTGCTTGACGCAGGCCACGGGGGCAAAGATTACGGCGCCATATACCATGGGTTTATTGAAAAGAATATTGCACTTAATGTAGCGCTTAAAGTTGGTGATATACTCGAAAAAGACCCCGCAATGCAGGTGATTTATACCCGTAAGACCGATGCGTTTGTAGAGCTAAAGGAAAGGCCAAACATTGCAAACAATGCTGAAGCCAACATTTTTGTTTCCATACACTGCAATGGTGAAGCCAAAAAAGCAGCATTTGGGGCAGAAACTTTTGTTCTCGGTTCTACAAAGAATGCATCTAATCTTGAAGTGGCTAAAAAAGAAAACGTAGTAATTAAGCTTGAGAAAGATTATAAAACCATTTATGGAGGTTTTGACCCGATGGCTCCCGAAACGCTTTCTTTAAATAAGCCTGTGTCTGATAATATTACCAATCAGAGCATTGACCTCGCCAGCAAGATACAGGATAATTTTACCCAGGATGCCGAGCGTAAAAGCAGGGGGGTACGCCAGGGCCCTTTTTGGGCGCTGAACAAAATAACAATGCCCGGTGTGCTAATAGAACTTGGTTTTATTTCATATAAACAGGAAGGAGAGTACCTTAATTCTGATAAAGGCCAGCAGGAAATGGCAGAAGCGATAGCAAAGGCAATAACTTCATACAAAAAGAATATTTTGTTCCGGGTACAAACGAGTATACAGAACCTGCAGAGGTTGCTGCCACAGATAAGCCCTCTACAGAAAATAAACCTAAACCTGAACAAAAGCCAAAAACTGAGCCTAAGCCGGAACCTGTAAAGCCCAGAGCTGAACCGGCTATTGCTGCCGGAGGCGGTGATGTTGTATTTAAGGTGCAAATTTCTGCCAGCGGTACAAATCTTGACACAACCCCTTCAAATTTCAAAGGGCTTTCAAACATCAGTAAAGATACCAGTACATCTATCATAAAATATTTCTACGGAGCCACTGCTGATTACAGCAACGCAAAGCAACTGCTTGCCGAAGCTAAAGCTAAAGGCTATGATTCTGCGTTTGTTGTGGCATTTAGGGATGGGAAGAAGATTAGTGTGCAGGAAGCTCTCTCAGTAAAAAAGTAAAATTAACAGGAAATCTTTACAATAATATTCACATTTCGGTAATCTAAATTGTCCTACATTTGTTAAAAAATTATTCGTTTTGAAAATTACAAGAGAAGCAAAGACCGCAATTTTAGTAATCGCAGCAATATTATTGTTTATATGGGGTTACCTTTTCCTTAAAGGAAGAGACCTGTTTAATTCTTACAGGAATTTTTATGTAATATATAATGATGTGGAAGGGCTTTCACCTTCTGCTCCTGTAACTCTTAATGGCCTTGTGGTAGGAAAGGTCACAGATATTAGTTTTGTTGATGCTGAGGGCAGGCTGCGTATAGAGATGCAGGTAAAGACAGATTTCCCGATATCAAAGACAAGCCATGCAACATTGTATGAGCCTGGACTTTTAGGAGGTAAGCAGATTGCAATCATACCGGACTTAAAGAATACTCAGGAAGCGGAAGACGGTGACCAGCTATTAAGCGGCCTTAAGCCGGGAATGCTAAGTGTGGTGGGAGAGAAATTATCTCCGCTGCAGACAAAAGTAGAGGCTACAGTAGTGACTGCAGATAGCCTTTTACACAACTTAAATAATGTGTTTGACAGGCGCACACAGGCTAATTTACAGCTTGCCATTGCTGAACTGAGTACTACTATGCAGGAATTTAGCGTGGCGGCCCGTTCATTAAACGGAATTATTTCAGGAAATAAATCAAAAATTGATGGTACGCTTACCAATCTTAATGTAGCTTCTTCTAACTTTGCAAAGATCTCAGATTCGCTTAACCGGGCTGATCTGGGTAAAGTAGTAAAAGATCTGGAAAAGTCGCTTGCTAATGTAGATAAGCTTTTGAATGACGTACAATCGGGCAAAGGCACGGTAGGCAAATTGCTTAAGGATGAGGCTATGTATAATAACCTTAGGGACGCTTCAAATGAGCTGAAGGAGTTACTGGCTGATGTGAAGAATAATCCTAAGCGTTATGTGCATTTCTCTGTTTTTGGCAGGAAGGGCACACCTTATGAAACAACGGCTGTAAAAAAGGAAACAACAACCACTACGACCACAACAACCGAAAAACAATAACACAAGGGGCATCATTGCTTTTGTAGTATGGGGTATATAGATAATATTCTTTTTGTTATAGTTCTGGCAGCCGGCTTTGGCTACTTTGCTATCAACGTAAAAAAACTTATCCGGAACATAAAGCTGGGTAAAGATATAGACAGGTATGACAATCCCGGAGCACGATTGGGGAATATGGCTCTCATAGCTCTCGGCCAGTCAAAAATGGTAAAACGCCCGGTGTCGGGCTTTTTGCATATAATAGTTTATGCAGGTTTCGTCATCATTAATATCGAGCTTCTAGAGATAATTATTGACGGTATCTTTGGTACACACCGCCTTTTCGGCTTTATGGGAGGCTTTTACAGTTTCCTTATTGGCTCATTTGAAATTCTGGCTTTCCTTGTACTTTTTGCGGTAATCACATTCTTAATCCGTAGGAATGTCATCAAACTTTGGCGCTTTGTCCACAGCGATCTTAAAGGCTGGCCAAAGAATGATGCAAATTACATTCTGTACTTTGAGATAGTATTGATGACATTGTTCCTCGTGATGAATGCAGCTGACGGCTACCTTCAAAGCGTAGGAGCAGACCATTACGCTAAAGCCGGGGCTTTCCCTGTGTCGGGACTCATTTCAGGAATTTTTGAAGGCATGGATTATAACACCGTTGCACTAATTGAAAGGATTGCGTGGTGGCTTCATATTATCGGAATTTTGGTGTTCATGAATTATTTATATTATTCAAAACACCTTCACATATTGCTTGCTTTTCCTAATACTTATTTCGCAAACCTGAAGCCTAAAGGTAAATTTAGGAATAATGAAACAGTTACTAATGAGGTGAAACTGATGATGGATCCGAATGCTGACCCATTTGCCGCACAGCCGGTTGATGAAAATGCGGCTCCATCTAAATTCGGCGCAAGCGATGTGCAGGATCTTAACTGGGTACAGCTTATGAATGCATATACCTGTACCGAATGCGGAAGGTGTACGTCGTCTTGCCCTGCAAATATTACCGGCAAGAAGCTTTCGCCACGTAAGATTATGATGGATACGCGCGACAGGCTTGAGGAAGTAGGCAGGAATATTGACAAGAATAAAGGTACTTTTGTTGATGATGGCAAAACGTTGCTTTTTGACTATATTACACCTGAGGAAATTTGGGCGTGTACCACGTGTAACGGCTGTGTAGAAGCATGTCCTGTGAATATAGACCCGCTATCAATCATCATGGATTTAAGGCAATACTTGGTGATGGAGCAAAGCGCCGCACCTACAGAACTTAACGGTATGATGGCAAATGTAGAAAATAACGGAGCCCCATGGCAATACAGCCAGATGGACAGGCTGAACTGGAAAGATGAATAGTTATGAATATTGAGGATATAGAAGGGCAACTAAGGCCTGCAACCGAAAACGGCGAACATATAAGCCCGATATTGCCACCGGGTATAAAAAATTACCTGATAGATATAGACGGGACTATCTGCGATGATATTCCCAATGAAGAACCTGAGAGGATGGTTACTGCAGAAGTGTACCCTGATGCGCTCGCCACACTTAATAAGTGGTATGATGAAGGGCATGTTATATTCTTCTTTACATCACGAACCGAAGCTCACAGGGAGGTGACAGAAGAATGGCTGAACAGGCACGGATTTAAATACCACGGTATGGTAATGGGCAAACCACGCGGGGGCAATTACCACTGGATTGACAACCACCTCGTAAAGGCAACACGTTACCGCGGAAAATTTACAGATTTAATAGAAAAAGAAGTTACCATCCAGGTTTTTGATGATGGTAAGCATGAATAAAAAGTTATGCAGCAGGAACTGAATGTGCCGACAATGGCCGACATGATGATGCAGGGTATACAGCCGGAAGTTTTATTCTGGGTGGGGTGCTCTGGCAGTTTTGATGATCGCGCCAAGAAAATAACAAAAGCCTTTGTAAAAATACTTAACAGGGCGAATGTGCCGTTTGCAGTATTAGGTACAGAAGAAAGCTGTACTGGTGATCCGGCCAAGAGGGCAGGGAACGAGTTCCTTTTTCAGATGCAGGCAATGGCTAATATTGAGGTTTTGAATGCTTATGAAGTTAAGAAGATAGTAACGGCTTGTCCGCACTGTTTTAATACAATTAAGAATGAATACCCCGGGCTAGGCGGAAACTATGAGGTGGTGCATCACACGCAGTTTCTTAAATCGCTCCTTGAAGATGGCAGGCTTACAATTGAAGGCGGGCAGTTTAAGGGTAAGAAGATAACCTTTCATGACCCGTGCTATCTTGGTCGCGCCAACAACATTTATGAAGCGCCGCGTGACCTGATGGAAAAACTGGACGCCGAACTGGTTGAAATGAAACGCTCACGTGCCAACGGATTATGCTGTGGTGCAGGTGGAGCGCAAATGTTTAAGGAACCTGAACCGGGTTTTAAAGATGTAAATGTGGAAAGGACTGAAGAAGCTCTTGAAACCCAGCCCGAAATTATTGCTGCCGGATGCCCATTCTGCAATACAATGC
Source organism: Flavobacterium sp. J372 (assembly GCF_024699965.1). Classification (NCBI taxonomy): domain Bacteria; kingdom Pseudomonadati; phylum Bacteroidota; class Flavobacteriia; order Flavobacteriales; family Flavobacteriaceae; genus Flavobacterium; species Flavobacterium sp. J372. The sequence continues at coordinate 2,258,452 of NZ_JAJOMZ010000004.1, read as the reverse complement.
TTACTGACGGCGTTAAAGCAAAAAACCGTGAGCATGACGTGAAGGTGATGGATGTTGCCGAACTGATTGCAAATGCACAGGATTTATAAGAAAAATTATGTACGTACCTTTTGATACACTGCCTGATGACGGCAGGATTTGGATTTACCAGGCAAACCGCAAGCTGAGTGATGATGAGATTGCCGAAATCGAACGTGATCTTAAGCAATTTCTTGAGGGTTGGGCTGCACACGGGACCCCCGCTTGAATCTTCATTTGAATTGCGTTATAACAGGTTCATAATTATAGGTATAAATCAGGCGGTACAACCTGCAACAGGATGTTCAATTGATGCCTCCGTACAATTTATCCAGGATTTAGAGAAAAAATATAGTATTGACCTGCTTGACAAGATGAATGTAACTTTCAGGCTTGGAGAGCATATTGCGCACAAGCCGCTGGTTGATTTTAAAAGGATGGCGAAGGAAAAGGCGGTTTCAGGTAACACGATTGTTTTCAATAACCTGGTGAATAATATAGGTGAATATAAAGAATTTTGGGAAGTTCCCGCTGAAGAAAGCTGGCACAGCCGCTTTTTTTAAAACGGAGCCAAATATGGCTTCATAATTGTAATCATCATTATTAACCTAATGGTGATTTATTATTTAATAAGATATACGGTTTCAATGAGGATTTTTGGGATAATTTGCTTCCTGCTGATGCATACTGTTTATGCACAGCGCACTTATAATTTTAGCGACTATAAAAGCCCTGCAGAGCAAAAGTGGGTTGACAGCGTTTATGCAAATATGTCTTTTGATGAAAGAGTAGGGCAGCTATTTATGGTTGCTGCTTACTCAAATAAAGATATGGAGCATGTAAAAGGCATTGACCGTCTTGTTAAAGATTTCAAGATTGGTGGTGTGATTTTCTTCCAGGGCGGGCCGGTAAGGCAGGCAAGGCTTACCAACCGTTACCAGGCTGCGGCCAAAGTACCTCTCTTTGTTGGTATTGATGCCGAATGGGGCCTCGCCATGCGCCTTGACTCAACCTACCGTTATCCGTGGAATATGACGCTCGGCGCTGTACAGGATATGAACCTTATTGAAAAGATGGGTGAACAAATGGCAGAGCAGGCAAAACGGATGGGAATACATTTCAATTTTGCGCCCGTGCTTGATATCAATACAAATGCAGCAAACCCAATCATCGGGAACAGGTCTTTTGGCGAAACAAAAGAAAATGTAACCGGCCGGGCACTGGCACTTATGAAAGGAATCCAGAAAGGTGGCATTTACGCTACCGGCAAGCACTTTCCAGGCCATGGCGATACCGCAAACGACAGTCACCACACGTTGCCATTCCTGAATTTTTCAAAAGAAAGGCTTAATGATACAGAGTTCTTTCCGTACAAAAAACTATTTGATGAGGGGCTTAGCAGCATAATGGTTGCCCACCTCAATGTCCCCTCAATCGAAGCTACAGAAAATTACCCCACATCGCTATCGTATAATGTTATAACCAATATTGTTCAGGGTGAAATGGATTTTAAAGGCCTTATTTTTACTGATGCGCTTAATATGAAAGGCGCCAGCGCTTTTATGCAGCCAGGAGATATTGACCTGGAGGCTTTCCTGGCAGGTAATGATATACTATTGTTTGCTGAAAATGTACCGGTGGCCATAGAGCGTTTTCGTGAAGCGTATACCGACAGTATCCTCAGCGAAAACAGGCTTGCTTTTTCGGTGAAGAAGATTTTAGCTTACAAGCACAGGGTTGGACTTACAAAATATACTCCTGTTGATACAGCCAACCTGTATGCCGACCTGAATGCATCACACTATGAAGACCTGAATTACAAGCTATACGAAGAAGCTGTGACGGTCTTGAAAAATGATGATGAAATTTTACCGGTACAGCAGCTTGAAAACGAAAAAATTGCTTACGTAAAGCTTGGCGATGATGACGGCAGCCAATATTTAGAAACATTGAGAAAATACGCTGAAGTAACTGAAGTGCAGGAAGACAGCCTTCATCTTGTAACGGCAAAACTTAAGGAATTTTCAACTGTGATAATTGGTTTCCATAAAGCTGACGGAGCCTGGAAGAAACATAACTTCAGTGATAAAGAGTTAGTATGGATTGATAGCATCGCTAAAGGCCGGAAAGCCATTCTTACAGTTTTTGCCAAGCCGTATACGCTAAATGCCATCAAGAATTATAAGAACTTTAATTCTGTAGTACTGGCCTATCAAAATAATCTTATCGCCCAGACAGTTGCTGCCGAGGTGATATTCGGGGCTGTTCCCGCTAAAGGTAAACTGCCGGTTTCAATAAGCAATGTATATAAAGTCAATTTTGGCATGCCTACGCAAACGGTTAACAGGCTTGGCTTTACAACCCCCGCAATGCCGGGATGGATCCTGCCATACTTACAAAGATTGATATGATTGCTAACCGGGCGATAAATGAAAAAATGACACCCGGTATGCAGATACTGGCTGCGAGAAACGGAAAGGTATTCTACCAAAAATCATTTGGCTACCATACTTATGACAAAAGAGATATGAAGGTGAAGAACAGTGACGTATATGATGTGGCTTCGCTGACAAAGATACTGGCAACACTACCGAACATTATGCAGTTGTATGATAAAGGCCTGCTTAAGCTTGACGATAAACTTGGCAACATTTTACCGGAGTTTGCTAATACAGATAAGAAGAATATTACGGTAAAAGACATGCTGCTGCATCAGGCACGTTTCCAGCCGTGGATGCCGTTTTACCAGGAAACACTTGATGCAACAAAACACCCTGATTCGGCCTATTACCGCAAGGTGTACAGCCCCGAATTTCCACATCAGGTAGCCGAAAACCTTTACCTGCGCGAAGATTATCCTGGTATAATCATAAGCAAAATCGCCCAAAGCAAGCTGCTTCCAAAAGCTGAATATAAATACAGTGACTTTTCATTTATCCTGTTTAAGGAATATCTGGAAGCAAAAACCGGTAAATCGCTTGACAGGCTTGCTAATGACTCATTCTATAAACCATTAGGGGCGGCTGCCACAACCTATAATCCGCTGCGTAAGTGGGATATGTTTGAAATGCCTCCCACAGAGGTAGATAACTACTTCCGTTACCAGGTGATCCAGGGTTACGTACATGATATGGCCGCAGCAATGCAGGATGGTGTTGCCGGGCATGCAGGGCTTTTTTCAAACGCTATGGATGTAGCCAAAATAATGCAAATGTACCTGCAGAAGGGTAACTACGGGAATAAGCAGTATTTTTCTTCAAAAACATTTGATACATTTAACACATGCTGGGAATGCAAATCAGGTAACAGGCGCGGGCTTGGTTTTGATAAGCCACAGCTTGAAAAATCAGGGCCAACGTGTGGATGTGTTTCAAAGTCAAGCTTTGGGCATACCGGTTTTACAGGCACTATGGCATGGGCTGACCCGGAGAGCGGAATTGTGTATGTGTTCCTGAGTAACCGTACCTATCCTGAAGCAGGCGAAAACAAACTATCAAAAGAAAATATTCGAGAAGATATACAACGGGTTCTACAAGAAGCGATTATCAAGTAGCCAGCCGTTGGGCACAAGCTAATACATGAGTAGAATTTGTGCTTCAAAATATAAAGATTAAAAGAAAAATTATGCAATACCTTGACGCTAAAAACGCTGATGAATATTTTGAAGCTATTCCTGAAGAAAGAAGGGCGGCTATGAAAAAACTGCGGGAAGTAATAGTAAAAAATCTACCAGAGGGCTTTAGCGAGAGCATGGGGTATGGCATGCTGGGCTGGGGCGTACCACATTCAATCTATCCGGCAGGTTATCATTGCGACCCAAAGCAGCCGTTGCCTTTTTTGGGCATAGCATCTCAAAAGAATTTTATTGCACTGTACCACATGGGCATTTATGCCGACAAAGACCTTCATGATTGGTTTGTAGGAGAATATCCAAAATATGTGAAGACTAAGCTTGATATGGGTAAGAGCTGTATCCGCTTTAAAAAGCCGGAGAGTATTCCGTTTGACCTTATAGGCGAACTTGTTACCAAAATGACTGTACAGCAGTGGATAGACCGATATGAAGCTAACCTGAAACGCTGATGATGTAGCTGGCAAGCATTCGTTAATTATACACAAAACAGGTTGAGGCCTGTTTTTTTTATGTAATTTCGTACTTTAATGTTTCCTGATGAAAATAGCTATTGTATGCTACCCAACCTTTGGAGGAAGCGGGGTAGTAGCAACAGAACTGGGCCTTGAGCTGGCACGCCGTGGCCACGAAATACATTTTATAACCTACAGCCAGCCGGTTCGCCTTGCGCTGCTTAACCCAAATGTGCATTACCACGAAGTGCATGTGCCTGAATATCCGCTGTTTCATTACCAGCCCTACGAACTGGCACTATCAAGCAAACTGGTAGATATGGTCAAGCTCCATAACATTGAACTGCTGCATGTGCACTATGCTATTCCGCATGCTTACGCGGGCTACATGGCCAAGAAAATGCTGAAAGAGCAGGGTATAAGGATACCAATGGTAACAACGCTTCACGGCACGGATATCACACTGGTGGGCAACCATCCGTTTTATAAACCTGCAGTAAGCTTCAGTATCAATCACAGTGATGTTGTAACCTCGGTATCGCAAAACCTTAAAGATGAAACGTATAGGTTGTTTGACATTAAGCGTGATATTGTTGTAATCCCTAACTTCATTGAGATTAACAAGAATAAAGTTGATGAAACTTCTGCATGTCATAGAGGGCTTATGGCAACCGATAAGCAAAAGATTATAACACATATAAGCAACTTCAGGAAAGTAAAACGCATTCCTGACGTAGTGAAGATATTCAACGAGATACAAAAAGTTATGCCTGCCAAACTTATGATGGTAGGTGACGGGCCCGAACGTGCAGCCGCTGAGAAGCTTTGCAGTGAATTAGGAATTTCTGACAAAGTAATTTTCTTTGGTAACAGCAGCGAGATAGACCAGATTTTATGCTATAGTGACCTGTTCCTGTTACCGTCTGAAACAGAAAGTTTCGGGCTTGCTGCGCTTGAGGCTATGGCTTGTGGAGTACCTGTAATTTCTAGCAATTCCGGTGGTTTGCCTGAAGTAAATAAGGACGGGTACTCGGGCTATATGGCTGATGTAGGCGATGTTGAGAGTATGGCAAAAAAAGCGATAGCTATACTTGAAGATGACAACAGGCTGTATGAATTTAAGTCTAATGCTTTAAAAGTAGCGCAGGAGTTTGATATAAAGAATATTTTACCAATGTACGAACAGCTTTACCGCAAAGCCCTAAAACAACAACAGCACGCATGAAAAACTTAGTTATAGCATTTACTGTAATTTTATTTGCTGCCTGCAATGCAGGTAAAGATTCTAAAACAAAAGATAATCAGGCAGATAAGTCTGCAGCATCATCTATTAGCTATGAAATTCTGAAGCAGGAAGAATACGGTGGCAGGGAAATTGAGGGTAATGTAGTTGTGAAAACCCAGGCTGAACTCAATAGTTTATACAGCCAACTTGGAATTGGCACTGCGCCTGTAGTTGACTTTTCAAAACAGGCTGTCATAGCATTGTTTATGGGACAAAAGAACAGCGGTGGCTATAGTATCGGTATTGAAAATGTTACAGACGATGGCAAAAGTGTAACAGTTACAATAAAAAGAAATCGCCTGAAGGTATGGCAACAATGGCGCTATCTCAGCCTTACTGTATTGCATCAATTACTACAACCAAATCTATAAATTTTAAATAATTATTTGATATCCAGTTCGGTATAAACCGGCAGGTGATCGCTTGGATACCTGCAATGGTCTGAATCGCTTAGAACGGCATATTTGTTTACTGTTACATTTGGAGACGTAAAAATGTAATCTATCCTCGTAATAACGGGTTTATCGAATTTAAAAGCATTAAATGTGCCTTCAGGCCCGTGCTTTTGCAACGCATGTAGTTTAGAATCATGCAGTTGTGCCGACAATAGTTTAATACTTTCGGCAGAATCTTCAAGATTAAAATCGCCCGTGAGAATAATTGAGTAGTTTTTAGTATTTACTGCGTTTATTTTATTGATAATCAACTTTGTACTTTCAATTCGTGCTAATTCTCCAACATGGTCAAAATGTGTGTTGAAAACCCAAATCCTCTTTTTTGTCCTGATATTTTCAAACAAACCATAGGGTACAAATACGATTATAAGCAGCATCCCATCCTTTTGAAGGAACATCGGGAGTAGGTGATAACCAAAATGTTTTCTGCTGTACCAGCTTGTACTTGAGCTTATTATAGAAGATAGCCGAGTACTCACCACTACCATTGCCATCGCGGCCTTCGCCAATGTAATTATATCCGGTTAATTTATCTGCTAAAAACTGCATCTGGTTCGGCAGGGCTTCCTGAACTCCCATAAAATCAGGCTCATAGAACAAAATTTGGCTTGCCATCATATCCTTCCTGTTGTCCCAGCGATTTTCACCATCGCTTACCAAATCAAGCCGGATATTATATGTCATTACCTTTACCTGTGAGTATAAGGCAAACGATATCAATGATATAGCAACAAAGAGAGCCCGCATAATTACGGGATTGATGTTAGCCCGTAAAACCTGAATTTGCCACCTACTTTCACAAATCTAAAGCTATGGCTCGTGCCTTTATGAACTTTTGAGAACTCGCCCGGGTAGTATGTTTCAACCCATACTTCGTACAGCTTCAGGTCTTTAGGGTAATCTTTAGGCATTACTTTGGGCTTGAAACCTTTTAAGGTTATAGAGCTGAATGAGTAACCTTTTTTTGCCATGGCCTTGTATACCGGCGACTCAGTAAACTTTTGGCCTATTACCGCAAAAAAGAATTCGGCGGGTACAAACATAGTGCCGTCAGCAGCTACGTCCATAGCGCCAACACAGTCAACGCAATCAACTTCTTTCAGGCTGAGGCTAAGAAATTTAGCTTTGTCGCCTTTAACTAAAGCATCAACTAACTGAACGAAGTTTTTGTCAAGTTCATCCCAGTCATTTGGTGACTGTTTTTTTACAGCTGGCTTTTGTGCAAATGCTATCTGGAAGCAAAAAAGTGCAAGCAGCAATCCTAATTTTTTCATGAGGTAAAATTACTAAAATCCTTCAACGTATTTTCAGGCCATAAATTTTATTGCACTATTGTTTTTTGCGAGTGCAGCAATTAACAAATAATTAGTAGTCTGAATTACTAGTTTTCTGTAAGATTTATTTTCTCATGCAAAAGGCAATTTAGTCTTAATTAAATAATTGAAAAACAAGTATTTGTATTTCGAGTTAAATAAAATCGATGAACTGCACTTTTTTGAAAGGGTTTTGTAACAATGATGTTGAAAAGGCATCGTAATTTTGCAAAAGATTTTTGAACCAAAATCGTTCTTTGACATCACGGCAAGTTTTGCAGAAACTATCTGGCGAGTGATAGAGCTTTCGCAAAAGTTTCTGAAGAATTGGCTGTGATATATTTTGGCATAAAATCTTCTCGTGGCGTATCATTAACATGGTACATGCCTTCGATGGGAATCTGGTAACCGATGTTTGTGTTTTTCATCCGGTAGGTGTAAATTGCCCCAAGCAGACCCGCCATTTTCGTACCCGTTATTTTTGCGCGTCTCATGGCGTCAAACCCAATTACCATGCCTTCGCCCATGCTGCCCGTCCAATGGCCTGCCATCACTACAAGTTTTCCTGTGTAGTTTGTTTTTCTCGGCGATACAAATTCAACCCAGCTGCGTACAGTGCCATATTGCTTTTCGTTGATTACATGCTTCTGGTAAGGCAATGGGCTGCAGGTAAACCTGCCCATTATACCTCGCGCCACAGTAGTATTGCCACCGCCGGGAGTATCGGTAAGGTTAAGTATTATAGATTTTGTTTTTATAAGATCGTCCAGCGCTTTATCAAATTCAGCAATAACATCGGTATTACCCAGGCTGTTATTTATTTTAATATAGCCTATGTTGCCCGGCAGTAATTTGTAGTCAAGAAGTTTTTCCGGCCTTACAGGTTTATGCGCATCAGGATAGTATATTTTTTCAATACCATTTTCTATGAGTGTAATTTCACGCTGTGTATCATGCGTGCCTGCCATCAGCATATTTAAAGCATAAGAATACATGCTTTCATTATAAGATGTTATATATTTTGGGAGAAAGCGCTTTAGCTCCTCACCAACAGCTTTACCATTAAACTTCAGTAACTGCATTCCCGGTTTCAGTCCGCATGCTTCAGCGCCGGATTGTGGTTTTACATCTGCAATGAAGTAATAGTTACCCCGCTTTTCTGCAAACAGGTCGTTACCTGAGGGAATTATCCTGTTTGATGATGGCAGATTGGTTGTAAGTGAAACATGCCCGTTATGAAACTCCTGCAGCACCTGCTCAAGAAAGGTTATAAATTGTGCGTCGTCTTTGATAGCAGCAGCCTGTGGCTGATATATATCTTTAACCTTTGCCCAGTCAATGTGTTGCTTTTCAAAATAGGCATAGTTGTCGTTATAGTCATTCCACAGTTCAAGGAAATCCTGCTCATATCTTGTTTGAGATAAAGCGCTTATTCCTAAAAGGGTACAAAAAATTACAATGTACTTGCCAAAATATTTCATAAGAGCAAATATATACATTAGAAAGAATACATTTCATTGATATATACTCCTGACAATATAGCCAACGTATTGTTAGAAAATATTCATCGATTATTTTCGTATTTTGTCGATATCACTTTTTCTATATAAGAATATAATCTTATATTTGCATTATCAAATTGGCCAGTTTGAAATAATACTTCGTTTTATTTAAAATCAATTCACAATGAAAACTTTAAAAAAGTAGATTTTTTACAATTATTGGATTATTCGTATTGGCAGTGGGTATATATTCTTGCTCTGAGCATGAAAGTGTACAGGTGCAGGATTCTCATGCTGTAATGCTTGAAAATCTTAAGGCATTCAATAATGACTTCATTACAAAACATCCTCAAAGCGCTGCAAGCCAAAGAGGCGGGTTTTGGGGTAAAGTGTTGCAGGTAGCAGCTGTTGCAACAGGAGACCTTTCAGGTGCTGCAGCAGGTGTATGGGGAGTTCAGAAACTGGCAATTGCTGCAGGTGCGGCAACCAGCGGTACAGGTTATGCAGTGGTTTCTGCTGCGGGAGCTGTTGTTGGTGCGGCCGGTGGGTCATACATGGCTTATTGTACAGTGAAACCAAGAGCGTGTGCAAATAACAGGGGAGGTATGCCTGAACTAATTGAATATGAAGACAGGTATGATATTAATTTTGAAATTACAAACCCAAAATTTGTAAACCTTAATGAGTTAGGATATCTGCACAACAGCATCCTTGAAGAGTCATATTATGGTGGTATAAGCCAAAAAGACTGGTTAACGGCAAAATCTATCAGCGGAACTTCATATCTTTTGAAAACAGCCAGTGAAGATGATAGTAAATCATTAATGAATACACTCTTCCAGTCAAGTGAACTGGCAAATGTTAAGAGCGGTATAAGCAATGCAATTGGTAAATATTCTCAGGACGATAAATTTGATTACAAGGTTTTATTACAAAGCCTGCTTAATGATCAATTGATTAATCAAAACCTTTATGATGTTTTAGATTTATTCTTAAATGTTTACAATAAGGCTGAATCATTTGAAGATTTTGAAACTATCATTAAATTTTATGTTGCTGAAATTGAAAATTCAAATCTGAATGATACGGAAAAAGAAGCGCTTTTAGCTGCATTTTCAGTTGCTGCAAAAAGCCCATATTTCTGGACTGAATAGTTTTTAAATTTATCTGATATGATGAAAGGGCTGCTTAGGCAGCCCTTTCTAATTAAATTAAAAACGCCGGTTAGTACCAGCGTTTTTTATTCTTTTTTGAAGCATCGCTCTTACGCGAATTGTTCTTATTATTCGGGTTTTTATTTTTATTCCGCAGGTCGGGTTTTGCATCCGGTTTAGGTTCAGGTGCGTTGCCTATTGGGTAGGGGTGCCCCTCAATAACTTTAAGTTGCATGCGTATCAGCTTCTCAATATCTTTAAGGTAAGGCAGTTCATCTTTACTGCAAAAAGATATGGCAAGCCCTTCATTACCCGCACGTCCTGTACGCCCAATACGGTGTACATAAGTTTCGGGAATATTCGGCAGGTCAAAGTTTATCACATACGGCAGGCTTTCAATATCAATACCGCGGGCAGCAATATCTGTAGCCACCAGTACCGATACTTCTTTGTTCTTAAAGCCCTCAAGCACGCGCACACGGGCATTCTGGCTTTTGTCGCCATGAATGGCTTCAGCATTTACCCCATGCTTTTTCAATGCTTTTACCACATTGTCAGCGCCGTGCTTTGTACGTGTAAATACGAGCACATTGCTCAGGTTTTCGTTCCGGATAAGGTGGTATAGCAATTTGCGCTTATCACCCTTATCTACGTGGTACAGCTGCTGCTTCACACGCTCAGCGGTAGATGATACTGGTGCCACCGCTACATACTTAGGGTCGGTTAAGAAAGTATCTGCCAGTTCGCGTATTGCCATCGGCATAGTAGCAGAGAATAAAAGCGTCTGCCTGTTATCCGGAGTGAGCTTAATGATTTTCCGTACATCATTTATAAAACCCATATCCAGCATCTGGTCAGCCTCGTCAAGCACCAGGTGGTGCATGTGGTTCAGGTCAATAAAGCCCTGCTTGTGCAGGTCTAGCAGTCGGCCAGGTGTGGCAATAAGCACATCAACGCCTTTTTTAAGCTGGTCGGTTTGGGATGTCTGGTTCACACCGCCAAAAATGGTAAGCTGCCTTACGTTGGTATATTTTCCATACGTGTCAAAGCTGGCGCCAATCTGCAGGGCAAGTTCACGTGTTGGTGTTATTACAAGCGTGCGTATGTATTTGCGTTTCTTTTCGCTGCCTACAATACGGTGCAGGCTGTTAAGTATAGGTATGGCAAAGGCCGCCGTTTTTCCGGTACCGGTCTGCGCACAGCCCACAAGGTCTGTCCCCTCAAGTATAACAGGTATTGCCTGTTGCTGTATAGGGGTAGGGGGTTTCATAGCCTTCATCGGCCAGGGCCTGCTGTATATTTTTCAGCAGGTTTAAATCTTCAAATTTCATCTAATCGTTTCTAAATAAGCCGCAGCATAAGTATTGCGGCCCGGCAAAGATACGCTTTTAATATTTAGCGGAATTTTTAGCAGATTCGTCAGTTATTGCAGCATTGTTTACTAATGATGTCTTTGCCTTCATAAAATCAGTTACAAGATAAGCAATGAGTTTTCCTGTAAGATGGCTGTTGGCAGCGTTATCAAGGCTTGGTGCGCCTTCGCATATGTGCAGGTATGCCGCATTTTTCTGTTTCCCGAAGAAGTAAACAAACTGCCTTGCCCTTTCAGCGCTAAAGCCTGAAGGTGTCATGGCACTGCTGGCCACGTTTACAATCGCATCAAGGTCAAGCTCAACACCGTATCGTTCATCATTTATAAACTCAAGGGCGTTGTGCATTTCGGCAGTGAAACCTTTTTCACGCGTTACGGCAATCTGTTCGTAGGTATTGTATTTAACGCGGCCCTCGGTTTTCTTAATGGTTTCCATTACACCTTTGCCGCAATAATTTTCATGCAGCCCGAAGATAAAGTATTTCCTTAGGAAGCCTTCTTCATAAGCGTAGCTGAAACCGTTACCGCTGTGGCGCCCTTCAAGCAAGCGGAAGTCGGTATGCGCATCAAAATTAACAGCATTTACAGGGCGGCCTTTTGCCAGCGCTGTACCTTTAATATTACCGTAGGCATTGTTGTGGCCACCGCCTATAATGATGGGTGTTTTCTTTGCACGCACAATAAGGGTTATTATGTGCGATACCTCTTTATCAAGCTGCTCTACAAGGGCCGAAAGCTTTTTACGGTCTGCTTTTTCGTTAGGGTCAAGGCCTTCAGCCTGCTGCAGGGCTTCGGCAGTATCTACACAGCCGAGTATTAACAGCCTTCCGGCTTTAAAAAATTTGTTATGTTGTAGGTTTACTATGCTTTTCAGAGCGCCTTCCCAGGCTGTTGCAGTGCCGGGACGGCCATAATTGGCACGTACGCCTACATCTTCGGGTATTCCTAATAATACAAATTCAGCATCGGTTGCAGCAAGCCCTTCTTCAATGGTAATACCCGGTGGCAGCACTTGTATACGCTCACCATATTTAATCTCGCCGCTGCGCTCGGCAGTATACTTCAATAGGCTGTTTTCTGTGAACCTTACTATATTTTCCATGGCAATTTTGTGGTAACCAAAAATACTATTTTAGTTTAATTTTCGTTAAAAAAGATAAAGGCAAAATGTAAAAAGCCATAAATTTGAAAAAAAACTTACAACAATGGAATATCAAAGAAGCAATTCAAGTTTAAAAGCTATCATTATTGTACTGTCTATCTTACTGTTGGGTAGTTTGGCGTATATGTATAAAATGAGCACTGACAGCAAAGAGACTGAAGTAAAACTTACAAACGAGAAAGATACTTTGCTGGCTGAACTAAATGCCGCCAAGGCCGATTATGACAAAGCCATTGCTGAAAACAGCGGACTTAAAGGCGAGCTGGAAGCAGAACGCGCTAAAATTGAGGAGTTGATTGCCCAGGTAGAGAAATCTAAAGGTGATGTTGCTACGCTGAGCCGTTTCCGTGATGATTACCGCAGGCTGAAGCGTGACATGGACAGGCTGATGGCTGAAAATAACAGGCTGAAAGGCGAGAATGCCGACCTTACGATGCAGCGTGATACAACTGCTGCTGCATTGGGCGAATCAAGAAGGTACAGTGATACCCTTGTGAAGCAAAATGACAATCTTACCAAAACTGTTGAGAAAGCACAAAAGCTTACAATTCTTAACCTGAAAACAGAATCATTTAAGGAACGTAGTTCAGGTAAGCTTGTGGCGACTGATAAAGCCAGCAGGGTTGATAAGCTTAGGATAAGCTTTACAATTGCAGGTAACGAAGTAGCTAAAGCCGGCGACAGAATGTATTATGTACAGATCATCGATAGCAAGAACAATGTGCTGGGCGAAAAGAAAACAGAAGTGTTTGGAGACTACACCCTTACCTACAGCTTTACAACTGTTGCAAACTTCCAGAACAAGACAGTTGATATAAGCGAGACACTTTCGGGTAAAGACTTTGCCAAAGGCACTTACTTTGTAAATGTGTTTGATAAGGATGTGCTTGTTGCTAATTCAAGTTTCAACCTCCGCTAACGAGAAATAATTTACAGTTAAAAAGGATATTCCGGATCTGGGATATCCTTTTTTTATGCCCTAAATCGTCAAAATAAATTTTTATCACACTGTGCCTTTCACTTGTTATTTTTTTACCTTTGGCGTTGCAAACACATTAACGATTTTTCAAAAATCACCATGAAATTCGACAGGAAACAGCTTACCAACGAACAATTACTTGATTTATATAAGAAATTAATAAAACCACGCCTTATAGAGGAAAAGATGCTTATCCTAATCCGCCAGGGTAAGGTTTCAAAATGGTTCTCAGGCATAGGGCAGGAGGCTATTTCAGTTGGCGTTACTGCCGTACTGGATAAAGACGAATACATTCTCCCAATGCACCGTAACCTGGGTGTTTTCACAGGGCGTGATATTCCGCTGTACAGATTGTTTTCGCAATGGCAGGGTAAGGCTAACGGGTTTACCAAAGGCCGCGACCGTTCTTTCCACTTCGGTACGCAGGAGTTTAAGATCATCGGGATGATATCGCACCTTGGGCCGCAGCTTGGCGTGGCCGATGGTATTGCACTAGCTCACAAACTTCGCGGCGAAGGCAAAGTAACTGCTGTATTTACAGGAGAAGGCGCCACCAGTGAGGGGGATTTCCACGAGGCGTTGAATATTGCTGCCGTATGGGAACTTCCGGTGCTTTTCATCATCGAGAATAATGGTTATGGGCTGTCAACACCTACAAACGAACAATATCGTTGTGAAAACCTGGCTGATAAAGGCATAGGGTATGGCATTGAGTCGCATATAATCGACGGGAATAACATACTTGAGGTCTTTACGCAGCTGACGGGTATTGTAGAGTCGATGCGCAGCAATCCGCGCCCGGTTTTGCTGGAGTTCAAGACGTTCCGTATGCGTGGGCATGAAGAGGCGAGTGGTACCAAATATGTTCCGCAGGAGTTGATGGACATGTGGGCGATAAAAGACCCGGTTGACAACTACCGCAAATACCTTAAAGAAGAAGGTGTGCTTACCGATGAAAAAGACGAAGCGCTTCGAGCTGAACTTAAAGCAGAAATTGATGAACATTACCAACGTGCTTCTGCCGAGCCTGCCATTGAAGCCAGCTTAAGTGAAGAATTAAATGATGTTTACAAACCATATAATTTTGAAGAAGTTAAGCCTTCAGGTGATGTTGAGAATGTGCGAATGATTGATGCAATTTCGCAAGGCCTTAGCCAATCGATGGAGCGTCATGAAAATCTTGTGATCATGGGCCAGGACATAGCTGAATACGGTGGCGCTTTCAAGATTACCGATGGCTTTGTAGCGAAGTTCGGTAAAGACCGTGTTCGAAACACACCAATATGTGAGTCGGCCGTAGTTTCGGCAGGTATGGGCTTATCCATTAATAAATATAAGTCGGTGATCGAGATGCAGTTTGCAGATTTCGTTTCTACGGGCTTCAACCCGATTGTAAACTATTTAGCAAAAGTACACTATCGCTGGCAGGAAAATGCTGATGTGGTGGTGCGTATGCCTTGCGGTGCGGGTGTACAGGCAGGGCCTTTCCATTCGCAGACCAATGAGGCATGGTTTACTAAAACCCCGGGACTGAAAGTGGTGTATCCGGCTTTCCCGTATGATGCAAAAGGACTTCTGGCTACCGCTATAAACGACCCCAATCCGGTGATGTTCTTTGAGCATAAAGCTCTGTACCGGAGCGTTTACCAGGATGTACCAAAAGATTACTACACCATACCATTTGGGCAGGCTGCGCTTTTAAGAGAGGGAGATGCAGTTACGGTGATTTCATTTGGTGCAGGTGTCCACTGGGCGCTTGAAACGCTTGACAAAAACCCTGAAATTAAAGCTGATGTGCTTGACCTTCGCACGCTGCAGCCGCTTGATACAGAGGCTATCTATAAATCGGTTAAGAAAACAGGCAAGATTATAATCCTTCAGGAAGATACATTGTTTGGCGGTGTGGCCAGTGATATATCAGCCATGATTATGGAGAACTGCTTTGAGTGGCTTGATGGCCCGGTAAAACGTGTAGGAAGCCTTGAGAGCGCCATACCATTCACCAAGGCACTTGAAGACCAATACCTGCCGAAACAACGTTTTGAAGAGGCGTTGCAGGAGTTGATGGCATATTAAGCATAAGACCTAATATTGTAATTAATATCAAATGCCCGAGAACTTCTCTTTCTCGGGCATTTAAGTGTTAAGTTGTTCGATACCTCCCCACAAACTCCGACGGCGTTTCACTTGTACGTTTTTTAAACACGCGTGAGAAATAGGCGTAGTCTTCGAAGCCAAGATATGCAGCAATTTCTGCAAAATTATCACGGTGCAGCAGCAATTCTTTTTCGCTTCGAGCAATACCCTGTCTTGTATAATATCAGATGCGGTTTTTCCCGCTACGGCCTTTGCAATCCTGTTTAAGTGTTTGGCACTGATGGCGAGCATATCGGCATATTGCGATGGCGACTTTATCGTCAGGAAGTTTCTCTCAACCAAAGCCTCAAAACGTATATAGATATCAGAATAAGGGCCGGAAGCGGCAGTGTCATTATTTATCTTAAGATATTCGCGCGTGCTTTCAATATAAATCAGGTCAACCAGGCTGAGGAGCTTTTGCCTTTTCATGAGGTCATTACTCAGGCTTTCATGTAGTGCATTGGCAAACAATTCTTCAACAGATTGTGTCTCATCTTTATCAAGCATAACCACAGGCATATTATGAATACTATAATAGAAAGGGAACTGGCTTAGGCGGTTCTGCGTATAATGCTGCTCATAAAAAGCACGTGTATGGAGGAAAACGTACCCACTGATGTCATCTGAAAGTTCCCAATGGTGGGTTTGCCCCGGGTTTAGGAAAAATAATGCACCACGGGAAACAGCGTAAGAAGTAAAATCAACTTCATGCACACCGCTTCCGTGCGTGAAAAGTACAGCCACATAAAAGTCATGCTTATGCGGTACAGAAATATCTTTATGGAAAGCTTCGAGATGATTTTCCAGTATGTTAATATAGAAACCGTCATGATTTTCTTTTCCGCTGAAAAGTTCAATGTCAAGTAATTCCGTTTTTTCCATGTCTTAAAAGTACAAATTATTGCGAAATTTGTGTAACCCTGTAACTGTAAAACCTTTGTACCTTTGGTAAAAATAAAAGCCATGTCTGCTATTAAAGGAATACTGGGCGAAAGATGCCCGAAGTGTGAAAAAGGAAAAGTGTTTTACAAAAAAGGCAACCCTTTACTTTTTACCATGCCACGCATGAACGAGCATTGCCCGGTTTGCGGTCACCAATTTGAAAAAGAGCCCGGCTACTTTTTCGGCTCTATGTACGTAAGCTATGGGCTGACTGTAGCAGAAATGATTGCGGTGTTCATCATTTCATTTTTAATTACAGATAATTATGCACTGATATTATTGATAATCGCAATTATGGCTGTACTGCTTAGCACATTCAATTTCAGGCTATCACGTATGATATGGATTTATATGCTTGACGGGAAGGACAGGACGGTTTAGTGTCATTATGAAATCATAAAGTTCTTTCGCATAAGCTGAAAATTTGAGTACTTTAGCGTAAAACCAACCACTAATGAAGTACTTCGCAGGGCTTTTCAGCGCCATGTTATTTTTCTCATGCGCTAAAGAAAAGAAAGACTACAAGCCACAATTCACCACGGTTACAACAACAACCCTTCATGAGCAACAGGACATAGGTGTTCGTGCCATTACCATTGACGGCGACAAAGTATGGTATGCCGGCAGTATGGGAAATTTTGGTGCATTACCATTAAATGGAGGTAAAGCCCTGACCGGTGTAATCTCAAAAGATACACTTTATCCTGAATTCCGTTCTATTGCCCAAACTAAAGATGCTGTGTTTTTATTAAATGCAGGTACTCCGGCGTTGCTTTATAAAGTTACCAAAGACACAAAGCACAACAAGCTGGTTTACACCGAAACGGGCGAAAAAGTGTTTTACGACAGCATGAAATTCCGGAATGATGACGAAGGTATAGCCATTGGCGACCCGGTAAATGAATGTCTCTCTGTAATTTTTACACGAGATGGCGGCAATACATGGAAAAAAAATGTCATGCATTAAACTCCCTATGGTAGAAGAGGGAGAAGCCTGTTTTGCGGCAAGCAATACTAACCTTGTAGTTCATGGCAATAAAACGTGGATCATTTCAGGGGGTAAAAAATCGCGCGTGTTTTATTCTGCAGACAAAGGCGAAAACTGGTCGGTGACCGAAACACCCATCTTGCAGGGGGATGCCCCAACCGGAATGTTTTCTGTAGATTTTTATGATGATAATATCGGTTTTGCAGTGGGCGGCGACTATTCCAACTCTTCAGGAAATAAAGGTAACAAAATACTCACGGAAGACGGTGGGAAGTCATGGAAAGTGATGGCCGATGGTACAGCATTCGGGTATGCTTCGTGCGTGCAGTTTGTGCCAAAAAGCGATGGCGATGGTCTGGTAACTGTTGGGCCATCCGGTGTGTGGTACAGCTATGACCGCGGCGCTACATGGAAAAAGATTCACGATGAAAAATCATTCCACACTATACGCTTTATTAACGATAAATCTGCCATAGCTGCAGGGCAAAACAGCATTGTACGTCTTGATTTTAAATAAAAAACGCTCCTTTTTTAAGGAGCGTTTTCTTAATAACCAAATTATGAAAAACAAAGTTAAGCGTACTGCTAACCTTTATCTATAGCGCCAAGCACCCGCATCATAAATGCGTTAAGCGCTTCTTTCTTTTCCATACCGTCCTTTATCATTTTGTGTACCTCAAGTGCACCATACATGTTTGAGATAAGTTCACCAACTACATCTAGCTCTTCGTCTTTTAATGACGGAACCTCTGTAAGCGCCTCAAGTACTTCAAGGGCCTCAATAACGTAGTCCTGGTCGTTATCTTCAATAAACTGCGTTAGGTGCTTAATTACTGGTAACTTCATTTACAAGGTCGGTTAAAAGTTCTACTTTATTTGTTTGTATCTGGTTTACAAGCTCACCATTCCTGAAAGTTGCAAACGTTGGCAGGTTGCTCACGTTGGCCAGCTTGCGCGATTCAGGAAAGTTTTCTGCATCAGCCAGTACAAAAGTTACATTTTCATTCTCACCAGCCATTTTTTTAAATTTTGGCTTCATTATCCTGCAGTTGCCACACCATCCGGCTGAGTACTGTACTACTACAACAGGCTCTGCTGCAACAATTTCCGCAAGATTATCTCTTTCTAATTCCTGTAACATAATTTTTAAGGTGTGTTGTTAAAGTGTTAGTAATTAATTGTTTGAAAGGTAAGAAGCAACACCTTTACGGTCAGCCGTCATAGCCTCTTTGCCCTCTTCCCAGTTAGCCGGGCAAACTTCACCTTTAACCTGTACGTGTGTATAAGCATCAATCAGCCTAAGATATTCATTCACATTACGGCCAAGCGGCATATCATTTACACTTTCGTGGAAAATTTTGCCTTGTTCGTCTACCAGGTAAGTAGCACGGTACGTAACGTTGCTTCCTTCAATTACTACAGAGTCAGTTTCTTCGCTGTATGAAGTCGACTCAATATCAAGGATGCCAAGGATGTTTGAAAGGTTACGGTTGGTATCAGCAAGAAGCGGGTATGTTACGCCTTCAATACCACCATTATCCTTTGCAGTGTTAAGCCATGCAAAGTGAACCTCGTTAGTGTCACATGATGCGCCTATCACCATTGTGTTTCTCTTTTCAAATTCAGGAAGCGCAGCCTGGAAAGCGTGAAGCTCTGTAGGGCAAACAAAAGTAAAATCTTTCGGGTACCAGAAAAGCAATACTTTTTTGTTGTTGTTTACTGCTTCTTCAAAAATGTTTATCTTCATGTTGTCGCCCATTTCTGAAATCGCGTCAACTGAGATGTTTGGGAATTTTTTTCCTACTAATGACATATCGTTTAGGTTTAATGTGTTATTTTGATATAGCAAATTTAGATATAATCAATTTTGCTTATAGTATTTATTGATTGTAAATGTTTATAGTGGTATAGAAAATTCTTATTAAACAGAATTTAGGAAATATTTAAGAAATAACCAAATGCCCGCAACTTTTTTTATATTTGTTTTAAGGTGCAAAATGCCTCGCAATAAAACAAATGGGACTAAACAATTTATTCAGGAAAAAAAGGGTAGAAGATATTTTACAACGGGTTAATGACGAATCACACGGGCCGTCGCTAGGCAGGCACCTCACAGTTAAAGACTTGGCTGCATTTGGCATCGCGGCTATAATAGGTGCAGGTATCTTCAGTACCATAGGTAAGGCCAGCGCTGATGGTGGGCCTGCAGTAATTTTCCTGTTCCTGTTTACGGCGCTTGCCTGCGGCTTTGCGGCGTTTGCGTATGCCGAATTTGCCTCTATGGTTCCGGTATCGGGCAGTGCCTACACTTATTCATATGTTGCTTTTGGTGAATTGATAGCCTGGATTATTGGCTGGGCCCTCATCATGGAATATGCCATAGGTAATATAACGGTTGCCATTTCCTGGAGCGATTATTTTATCGGATTACTCGAAAGTGGCGGCCTCCATCTTCCGCAATGGATACAGATGGATTACCTTTCAGCTTCAAACGGCTTTGCCGATGCTACCGCACTCATGAAAGGCGGTAAAGCTTTTGCTGACCTTGATGCCGGGATGCAGGCTGCTTATACCGCATGGACAACTGCACCTACACTTGGGCCGATTCACTTTGTGGCTGACCTGCCTGCACTTTTCATTATAATATTGATAACAGCCTTGGTTTACCGCGGCATGAAAGAATCGCGCAATGCCAGTAACCTTATGGTAGTAGTGAAGCTGTGTATTATACTGCTTGTAATTGCAGTGGGTATATTTTATGTTGATACCAGCAACTGGGATCCGTTTGCGCCTAATGGAGCTGCAGGAGTGCTTAAAGGTGTTTCGGCAGTGTTTTTTGCTTATATTGGTTTTGATGCTATATCTACTACTGCGGAAGAATGCAAAAACCCACAGCGCGACCTGCCTAAAGGTATGATGTGGGCGATTATAATATGTACAACATTATACATTGCTATTGCCTTAGTATTAACAGGTATGGTAAAGTATAACCAGCTGAACGTTGGCGACCCCTTAGCGTTTGTATTTGATACACTTGACCTGAAATGGATGAGCGGAATTATAGCAGTTAGTGCGGTTGTTGCCATGGCGAGTGTGCTGCTGGTTTTCCAGATGGGGCAGCCACGTATATGGATGAGCATGAGCCGCGACGGCCTGCTGCCAAAGCGCTACTCTAAAGTGCACCCGAAGTTTAAAACACCGTCATACGCTACAATAGTTACCGGATTTGTGGTGGCTGTGCCGGCGCTTTTCCTGAACCTTACCATAGTGACAGACCTGTGCAGTATTGGTACGCTGTTCGCTTTTGTGCTTGTTTGTGCAGGAGTATTAGTGTTGCAGAACAGGCCTGATGTACCACGAGGTAAATTCCGCACACCATATGTAAATGCCAAATATATCATGCCATTGGGGCTGGTTGCAGGATTAGTTATACTTTTTACCCAGTTTAAAGAATCCACCATGGCATTCCTTACAAATGAGACAAGGGTAAAATCGCCCGAAGAAATAGTGACATCTTTGCACGATGAACAGATTGCTGATGTTCATGCTTACCTTGTGCCAAATGACAGGGGCAGCCTTGACGACCTTACCCGGATACTGTTGCACAAGCAGGAAAATGCCCCCGGCAATTATAACTCATTGATTGAAAACATGCCCATACCTGATGCTCAAAAATACGAAAGCGGTTTTGAACTCTTCAAACACAAGATACCTATGTGGATATTTTTATTCACGCTGGTTGGGTTGGCTGTTTGGGCTTACAGGAAAAACCTTTCTCTTATACCATTGCTGGGGCTTATCTGCTGTCTTTACATGATGGCAGAACTTAGCGTTTGGAACTGGATTTACTTCACTATCTGGCTATTGATAGGCCTGGCTATATACTTTGGGTACAGCAGGAGAAACAGTAAACTTAATGTTGAAGCTAATGGATAAATTTAGTATAAAAGAAATTTTCGAAGATGAAATTAACAGCTTATGGAATATTGAGCAATTTCGCAGCATACCACTTTATGATCGAGGATATGCAATTCCTGATGAAACAAAAACTAAATCATTATTGTTTGTTGGGATTAACCCATCATATTATCTCCAATAGATAAAGAAGAAAGATTATTTTATAACGATAAAAGCCACCGTTATTTCAATAAATTTATAGAAATTTCAAAGAAGGTTAATAAAGATTGGTCACATATTGATTTACTCTATTTAAGAGAAACAAATCAAAACTTCGTAAAACACATATATTATAATCATATTGAAGGAAGACATTTTTAGATTCACAAATCGCTCTTTCCAAAAAAAATATTGAAAAAATCGAGCCATTGGCGATTGTCGTAGCAAATGCATTTTGCCGTGGCCTTTTCCCTTTTAAGCATGAATTTTGTGAGGGAGATAGGATCCAACAAAATTATAGAAGACAGTGCTTTGAAAGATACGCCGGTATTTTTTACAAGTATGCTTTCAGGACAGAGAGCACTTGATAATGGATCATACGATCGCTTGACATGGCATATCAATCGGGTAATCAAATTGAAAAGTAATTGATTTACTTCTTTTCTTCCTTCGGTACTTTATCCTTCTTATACAGCGGAATAAAATACGATAATGAGTAATTGAAACCTGCGCCAAAGCTCCCTTCATACGTACGGTTAAAGCCCGGTATGTAGAGGTTGTCAAAATTCTCTGGCTTTTTGTCGGTGATCAGGTAGTTGAGTCTTACTGAGAAGCCAAGGAAAAGGTTATCAAATATCTCTGCTTTTACACCGCCAACAACCTCGGCCCAGTGCGCGGTAAGCCCATCGAATTTTCGGTCAGGATAAAAGATAGTTTCATCAAAATATCCAGATGCGTCATAAATGCGGTATGAGTTCAGGTTTTGGCTATAACGGCTGAAACCATAGCGCACACCGGCATATATCATATTTTCCATGTCGAGCCAGTTTTCATAGGCATTATAGTCAAAACCAATCTTAATATACTGTCCCTGTGTGGTAAAGTTCAGCTGGTCATCATCAACAGTAAAATCTTCATTGCCAATTTCTCCCGCCACATAGTATTTCTTTGTAAGTCGGTAGTCGGCCACAATTTCAAATCCTCTGTAATTATCATTATATAAACCTCTGGTAAGGCGGTACAGGTCAGCGCCTACACGCAGGCCATAGCGGTCTTTATAAACAGGCTCTGGAGCAGTGGTTGTATCATTTGCAGTCTGGGCAAAGCCGGTAATGCTCACCAGTAAAAGCGATAGGCTAAAAATAAATTTTGACATGAGCTTCGGTTTCGTTTTCTATACTGGTATTTTCTATGCTGATGCCGTTTGCCGCAGTCCAGCGGGTACCATCTGCGCCGGGTGTAATTATATTTGTAACAGGTGTGGGGGGTATGAGCGTAAACGTTGTTTTGTACCCACAGGCGCGTGATACATAAGTTTCAGTACGGGTATAGTCCAACTTCAGTAAATCTTCATTTCGTGTGCCGTCTGTAGCACGTGAGCGGTATATAAGCCTGTATTCTGTAACATCCTGATTTGTGCGAAGCGGCAGCAGCACCCTGCTTACAGTACCAACCAGCGTACCGGTATCATTAAGCGGAAGGGTGTCGGTTTCATTTATCGCAATTATGGCTAAGTCATCAACTGTTCTAAGTACTGTTGCGTTATCTTTATTATAAAATTCAACCACTACACTCGGTGTAGTAGGTGTGTCTTCGGCACATATATCATCTTTCTCGCAGCTGAGGTAAAAGCTGCCTGCAAGAAGTACAGCAGTAAGCACAAGGGCTTTTTTCATAGCGGTTATTTCTTTCTTTTTTCCAAAAGTACAACATTTTCCACATGGTGCGTCTGCGGGAACATATCCACAGGGCGCACGCGGGTAACTTCATAATCAGCATCCATGAGGGCAAGGTCCCGTGCCTGTGTAGCTGAATTACAGCTTACATAAACCACTTTTTGTGGCGCAATCTTCAGTATCTGGTCAACCACATCTTTATGCATACCATCACGCGGCGGGTCGGTAATGATAACATCTGGGTGGCCGTGTGTCGAAATGAATTCGTCATTAAACACAACCTTCATGTCTCCCACAAAAAACTCGCAGTTAGTTATATTATTGCGCTCTGCGTTTACTTTAGCGTCGGCAATGGCTTCAGGCACAGCCTCTACACCAATTACTTTCCCGGCCATTTTTGAAACAAATTGTGCAATAGTGCCTGTGCCGGTATAAAGATCATATACCAGTTCTTTACCGGTGAGTCCTGCAAACTCGCGGGTTATTTTGTACAGCTCATATGCCTGGGCTGAGTTGGTTTGGTAGAATGATTTGGCATTTATACTGAACTTCAGGCCTTCCATTTCCTCGAGAATATAGTCACGGCCTTTATACAGAATCACGTCCTGGTCATACAGCGTATCGTTTGCCTTGCTGTTGATAACGTATTGCAGCGATGTTATCTGCGGGAATTTCGCAATCAGATGGTCAAGCACCAACTCACGCGCCGCCTTATCATCTTCAAAGAATTGAATAAGCACCATGATCTCGCCCGTTGAAGCGGTACGTATCATCAGTGTACGCAATAACCCCGAATGTTCACGCGGATTGAAGAACGCCAGGTTATTGGCGTTGGCAAAATCGCGTATCTCGTTACGTATGGCGTTGCTTGGGTCTTCCTGCAGGTAGCAATCTGTAATGTCAAGAATTTTATCCCACATCTTCGGGATATGGAAGCCCAACGCGTTGCGGTTTTCATACTCAACACCGCTTTGTATTTCAGCTTCGGTCATCCAGCGGGCATTGCTGAAGGAGAACTCCATTTTATTACGGTAGAAGAATTGCTCTTCCGGCCCGGCAATAGGCTCAAATTCGGGCAGGTCAATCTTGCCAATGCGCTTCAGGTTGTTGTACACTTCCTGATTTTTATAAAACAGCTGCTTTTTATAGTCCATGTTCTGCCATTTGCAGCCACCGCACGAACCGAAATGTGGGCAACGCGGCTCAATCCTGTCTTCGCTGTATTGATGGAAGTGGACGGCTTTTCCTTCGTAATATGCCTTACGCTTTTTAAATGTCTGCACATCAATAACATCACCCGGCACTACGTTTGGTATAAATATCACTTTACCGTCCGGCGCCTTGGCTACCGATACGCCCTTGGCGCCGGCATCAAGCACACGTATATTTTCAAAAATAATCTTGTCTGTCCTTTTTCTTCCCATGCGGCAAAAATAAGGCTTTGCAGTGAATTTCACTGAATTAATTTAAAGTGGCTTTTGTACCTTCGTATTCCAATCAATTTCGCTATGAATACATACCTGGCCTTGCTTCGCGGCATCAACGTGAGCGGAAAGAAGATAATTAAAATGGAGGCCCTGCGTACACTTTTTGAAGCGGCAGGATTTACTGATGTAAAGACCTATATACAAAGCGGAAATGTGATATTCAAAGCTAAATCATCATCAAAACAAGAAGTTGCTTCTCAAATTGAAAAGATGATATTAGCTGAATACGGCTTTGATGTAACGGTTTTTGTTCTTGATTCACAGCAAGTTGAAAAAGCTATTGACAATATGCCTTACACCGATGGCCGCGAACCGGAAGGGCAGGGGAGCAAAAAGCTGTATGTAACGTTTTTGTCCGAAATTCCGACAGCAGAAAATATTGAAAAACTGATGCAGGCCCCGATTGGCGATGATTTGATTTCATTATATGAAGATGTGCTGTATTTTAAATTGGAATCAAAAGCATCTGAATCTAAATTGTCAAATAATCTTATTGAAAATAAACTTAAGGTGAAAGCGACAACCCGAAACTGGAATGTCACACTAAAACTGCTTGACCTTTTGAGGGTAAATTCCTGAACGAAACAACGTATTAATATTTTGTTAATTGTTATCACTTGCCTTCTTGCGGGTTTCATAATTCGGTAACTTTATCCTTGGCAGTTTTGCCGCAAAACTTAATCAACATTATATCATGAAAAGAAACGCTACAGCCGTTTGGAACGGCTCTCTGAAAGAAGGCGCAGGTAAAATATCAACACAAAGCGGTGTACTTGATAATACCCAATATTCGTTTAAAACACGTTTTGAATCGGGCGTAGGCACTAATCCTGAGGAACTTATCGCTGCTGCACACGCAGGATGTTTCACCATGCAGCTTACGGCATATATCAATGAGGCCGGCTATGAAGTTGGTGAAATTTCTACTAAATGTGATGTTGATTTTAAGGATGGCTCGGTTGTGAGCTCTCATCTTACCCTTACAGCAAAAGTTGAAAGGATTGAAGATTCTGAATTCCAGGAGCTTGTAACTAAAGCAGAAAAAAATTGCCCTATATCCAGGTTATTAAATACCGAGATATCTTCAAGCGCTACACTTGCTTAATTTTTGATACATTGCAAAAATAAAATCCCGGCTTTCCGTCGGGATTTTATTTTATATTTGAGAATCAATTTTCTTAAAATAATGAACCGCTTTGACCGCATTACCGCTATACTTATCCAGTTACAATCCAAGCGAGTTGTAAAAGCTCAGGATTTGGCTGAGAGATTTGATATAAGCTTGCGGACGGTGTATCGCGACATACGTACGCTTGAAGAAGCCGGAGTTCCGCTGTATGGCGAAGCAGGTATAGGATATTCATTAGTAGATGGTTACAGGCTGCCCCCTGTAATGTTTACCCGTGAAGAGGCAATGGCATTCCTTACAGCAGAAAAGCTCATGGAAAAATTTACAGATGAAACGCTGGGAGAGCATTACACATCTGCTATGTTTAAAATAAAAGCCGTGTTGCGCGGAACAGAAAAAGACCTGCTTGAAAATCTCGATAGCAATATAATCGTTAACAACAAAAGGCGTGATAATTCTCCTCCTGTAAATGTTTTGGATGTTCTGCTTAAAGGTATTGCTGAAAAAAGGGCTGTAAAGCTTATATATCGTGCGTTTGGAAATGAAAAAGACAGTCAGCGGCTAGTTGAGCCTATTGGGATTTTCCATGAATATGAAAACTGGTATACTGTTGCGTGGTGCCATCTTCGCAATGAATACCGGCAGTTCCGCGCCGACAGGATTGTGAGCGTGCAGTTAACTTCAATTTCGCATAGCCAGGATACTTCACTGTCAGCATATTATGACCTCCAAAGTAAACAAAAATCAACACTTTCCATGCAGAAAGCAGTAATACGCCTTGAAAAAAAGTGGCTTTATACATGCAGGAAAGTCGCCACCGACACGGTTTTGTATCTGAAAGAATTGATGGTGATTATGTTGAGATGACATTTTTATCCCAACACATTGAAGACGGGCTTGCACGCTATTTTATGATGTTTGCTGATTATGGAGAAATAGTTGAACCTGAGTCACTTAAAATTCGTGTTGCAGAACTTCTGGAAAAAATGCTGCAAAAAAATGCACTTTCAAAAACTGCTGACATAGGGTTGTCACTACGCGGTTGCAACTTTGTTCCATAATAACAAATAAACTACTGATATTATGGAAACTACCAATTTTGAAATTGTTGCATTATTGCTAAATGAACTGGAGCAGGAAGCCAAAACAACCCGTAAAATGCTGGCGCGCGTTCCTGCAGAAAAGTTTGACTGGCAGCCGCACCCGAAAAGCATGAGCCTAATGAGGCTTGCAGTACACCTTGCAGAACTTCCTGGTTGGGTTGCCATGACGATGACTACAGATGGACTTGATTTTGAAAACAATCCATACGAACATAGGCAGGTTGCCAGCACGGGTGAATTGCTTGACTTTTTTGAAACTTGCCTGGCAGAAGGAAAAGCAGCGCTTGAAACTGCCGATGAAGAATTTCTTAGTAAAGAATGGGTACTGCGTAGCGGAGACATCATCCATAGCAGGGAGACTAAATATGAGGTGATACGTATGTCAATATCACAAACGATACACCACAGGGCACAGCTCGGAGTTTACCTCAGGCTGCTTGATGTGCCTATTCCCGGCAGTTACGGCCCAAGTGCCGATGATATTGCCTTTTGATTTGCAAACCCCATTAGTTGGGGTTTTTATTGCATTTAATATAAAATAAACAATGCTTAATTTAATTTTTATTAATTTGCACCATATACGGATGATTTCTCTCCAAAAGCAGGAATTGCTAATACAAAGAATAAAAATTATTTTAGAATGTCGGTTTTAGAAACATTGGGTTCAAAAGATGCAATTGCGTTAGAAGACAAGTACGGTGCACATAATTACCATCCGCTGCCGGTGGTGCTAAGCAGGGGTGAAGGAGTATATGTATGGGATGCTGAAGGGAAAAAATATTACGATTTTTTATCGGCATATTCTGCAGTAAACCAAGGGCATTGCCATCCTAAAATCATTAATGCAATGATTGCACAGGCCCAAAAGCTTACGCTTACATCCCGTGCATTTTACAATGACCAGCTTGGGGTTTATGAAGAATATATCACCAAATATTTTGGGTTTGACAAAGTGCTGCCAATGAATACCGGAGCTGAAGCCGTTGAAACCGCAATAAAGATTTGCCGTAAATGGGCTTATGAACGTAAAGGCATTGCTGAACAGGAAGCGAAAATCATTGTTTGCGAAAATAATTTCCATGGGCGTACAACCACAATCATATCGTTCAGCAATGATGAAAACGCAAGAAAAAACTTCGGGCCATATACTGCCGGATTTATCAAAATTGCGTATGATGACCTTGATGCGCTTGAAAATGTGTTGAAATCTGAGGAAAACATCGCAGGATTCCTTGTAGAACCTATACAGGGCGAGGCCGGTGTTTACGTACCTTCTGAAGGTTACCTTGCAAAAGCAAAACAGCTATGCGAAAATCATAATGTGTTATTTATAGCTGATGAAGTACAAACCGGTATTGCACGCACAGGTAAACTATTGGCTGTTAACCATGAAGATGTACAGCCGGATATCCTGATACTGGGCAAGGCATTGTCGGGCGGAGCATACCCTGTGTCGGCCGTACTGGCAAATGACGAAATTATGAATGTAATCAAGCCAGGCCAGCACGGATCAACTTTCGGGGGTAACCCTGTAGCAGCAGCAGTCGCCATTGCTGCACTTGAAGTTGTTGAAAAAGAAAATCTTGCCGAGAACGCAGAGAAGCTTGGGCGCTTGTTCCGAGATAAACTTAGTCAGTACTGCAACCACAGCAATATAGTAAAACTGGTACGCGGTAAAGGACTTTTAAACGCTATAGTGATTAATGACACGGAAGACAGCTCAACAGCCTGGGATATTTGCATGGCTATGAGCGAAAAAGGTTTGTTGGCAAAACCAACGCATGGTAATATTATCCGTTTCGCACCGCCGTTGGTAATGAATGAAGAGCAGCTTCTTGACTGTGTACGTATCATTACAGAGAC
Source organism: Flavobacterium sp. J372 (assembly GCF_024699965.1). NCBI lineage: Bacteria > Pseudomonadati > Bacteroidota > Flavobacteriia > Flavobacteriales > Flavobacteriaceae > Flavobacterium > Flavobacterium sp. J372. Next base: position 2,229,683 of record NZ_JAJOMZ010000004.1, on the reverse strand, counting down.
GCTTACCGAATTTGAAAAATAATCAACCCAAATTATTAATAACCAAACCAACCAATTATGGAGTACAATTCACCATTTGATTCTTTTGAATTACAGGTATCTGCAGCTGCACGCGATTACCTTAAGACGGCCGCAAAGTGGGCTATGTTTTTAGCAATTATTGGTTTTATTGGCATTGCTTTCATGGTGCTGGCAGGACTGTTTGTATTTGCAGCCGGCGGAGCCTTAAGTGAGAGCGGCGGATTGGGTGCGTCGTCATTCATTACACCGGCCCTTTTAGGCGGGATTTATTTTATCCTGGCTTTGCTGTATTTTTTCCCGGTGCTTTACCTTTTTAAGTTTGCTTCGAACACCAAAAAAGCTCTTAACTCTAACAACAGCGACAGTCTTACTGATGCCTTTGAAAATCTTAAGTCGCACTACAAATTTTTAGGAATTGTAATGATAATTGTTATTGCGAGTTACATTGTTGGTATAATTGCTATGGCCGTGTTTTTTGCAAGCAATGTAAGCGCAAATATGTAATTTCTGATTTCTATCAATATAAATCCCGGGTTTGCGCCCGGGATTTTTTTATGGTTTTGAATTGTAGTATTTTTGAAATATGAAAAATTTTCTTCTGACAGTTATTCCCTTTGCCTGTGCATTTCTGGCACTCTATGAACAATCCAAAACAAACCCCAACAAATACATAATGGTTGGTGGTATAGTTATATTTATGTTGGGAATAATGAGGCTCATGAACAAAGTGCCAAGTAAAAACAACCGTAATGACGACACAGAAGTTTAAGATAGGGGATAAAGCGGCAGTGCTTGACGATTCTTTCAGCGGGGTAGTAAAGTCGTGCAGCAATGGAAAGGTAACGCTTGAAACTAGTGAAGGTTTTCTTCTTCAATTTGATGCTTCAGAACTTATTAAAATAAACAATGATAATGATTTAGGTTCTTTGTTTAAAGGTAAGAGTTTAGGTGCTGTGCTTCGGGAAAAAGAAGAACCCAAAAAACGCAGTTTTACAAGAGAGAAGAAATCCCGTAAGGATGATATTACCCTTGAGATTGACCTTCATATTGAAAAGCTTGTGAAGAAAAAAGGCGGTATGAGCAATTATGAAATCCTTACATTACAGTCTGAAACAGCCAGGCGCCAGCTTGACTTTGCCATTGCCAACCGCATACCCAAAGTTGTTTTTATACACGGCGTTGGCGAAGGTGTGCTGAAAGCCGAACTTGAATTCTTATTCGGCAGATATGACAATATTATAGTAAGCGAAGCTGATTACCAAAAATACGGCCTTGGTGCACTACAGGTCTACATAAAACAAAATCCTAAAAGGTAATTCTAATTCGCAACCGTGAGTTTTCCTACCCTGTAGCCGCCAGTCGCACTTATAGTGAACTGCTCTGCATTTTGAGCCCTATTCATGAAAGTTACATTATCGAGAAAAAATATGTGCTCTCTCACCCCTGCAACTATACTAGTCTGAATTCTAAGTTCGCCGGCTATTGCTTCCCACTGTTTTGTAACTACCGGTGTTATAGGCGGTACAGCATCACAAAATAACGTAGCCACTGCGGTGCCGCTATATTCATTAAAAATTATTTCCTGTGTCTCGCCTGCTATTCCAAAATTTACAACTGCTATTCCACCGTCAGTGGTCGGATATGTCGCTGGTTCAATGTCGAAAAATAATGCCTCATCGCCATTAACTATAAAGGCATTTCCGGCAGGGATAAGATTTCCATCGCAGTTTTGAAGGCTAACGGTTGATGCCTCATCTTTAAAACTAAACCTGTATGTTACAGGGCTTATAAACGATCCAAAAACATTATCAGTAATAATGATTGATTCTTCTTCGCGGCTAAATGTAGCATTAATGATTGTGATGACATGATTATAACCTGTGAGTACATTTTGACTGTTGCGAACTGCTTTGGTAATAATGCTAAGCATTCCACCTGCCTGTGCACTATATTCTTCTACTACAGCTGGGTTTGCGGGTGGCACAGCGCTGCAAATGCTTGTAGAGCTCACTGGGCCGTTGTAGGTGCGATAGACTAGTGTGTTTGAGCCTCCAAGGGTAATCATTCTCGGAATATCATCACCTACTTCATTTTTATTTTCAGCATTTATAAGCGTGTTAGGAGCTAACTGAAGTAATAGCGCTTCGCTACCCTGAACTTTATATATGATGCCGCTGTTTGTACATGCCTGTGCCGTAGCATTTGTAAAGTTGAATGATTTAAAAGTTATATCGCCATCATCACAGCCTGTAAGCAGAAACAGCATGGCAAAAAGCCCAAATATCTTTTTCATTTTCAATTTTGTTTTCAGCAAAAATAATGTTTTTAAGCGCATTGTTTACCGATATATAACGTAAATTCTTTTCAGTAATTTTGCAGCATGAAAAGAGTTTATCTTGATAATGCATCAACAACTGCATTACGGCCTGAAGTGATTGCAGAAATGACCGAAGTAATGGCATCTGCATATGGTAATCCGTCATCTACACACAGTTTTGGCAGGAGCGCTAAAACAATTGTGGAGGCTTCACGTAAGAAGATTGCCGCATTGGTAGGTGCAGATGCAGGAGAGATAATCTTTACATCAGGCGGGACTGAAGCCGACAGTTGGGTAATACAAAGTGCGGTACGAAATCTTGGCGTAAAACGAATTATCACGAGCCGTGCTGAACACCATGCCGTGCTAAATACTGTGGCACTTGTTGCTGGAGAATTCAGCACGCAGGTCAATATGGTTAGGCTTGATAGTAAAGGCCAACCGGAACTTTCACATCTTGAAGCGTTACTTTCAGATAATATTCCTACGCTGGTGAGCTTGATGCATATAAATAATGAAACTGGCGTTGTTTTAGACCTACAAGCTGTTGGTAATTTATGCAGGCAATATAATGCGCTGTTTCATACCGATACGGTTCAAACTTTTGGCAAAGAAAAAATAAGTTTTAAAGACTTGCCGGTAGATTTTGCTGCTGCCAGTGCACATAAATTTCACGGGCCAAAAGGTGTTGGCTTTGCATTTATCAGGAAAGGTTTAGGAATACAGCCAATAATTGCAGGCGGTGAGCAGGAAAAAGGCCTGCGTGCCGGTACAGAAGCTGTACACCAAATTGCGGGGATGGCCAAAGCTTTGGAGCTATCTTACATTAATTTGGACATTGAGAGACAGCATATCAGTAATCTTAAAGGTTATCTTTTTGAGCAGCTGGATAACCATTTCCCCGGATATAAAGTAAACGGCACTGACAAGGGAGTGGGGCATGAGATGTTGTTTTATAACATAGCCAATGTCATGCTGCCTTTGCCGGAAGAAAAGACCTCAATGATACTCTTCCAGCTTGATATGAAAGGTGTAGCCGTAAGCCGTGGCAGTGCTTGCCAGTCGGGCAGCATAAAACCGTCTCATGTATTACAGGAAATACTTTGTGATGATGACCTTAAAAAACCTTCATTGCGGATTTCCTTTAGTCATTATAATACTAAAGAAGATATCGACCTGCTGATTGAGGCCCTGAAAACTATTTAGCTTTCTTACGCGATTTAGTGCTGCGTGTTTTCCTGTTGCGTGATTTCGTCTTGTTGCTTTTTCTTTTTTGTTTTGCGCTTGCCCCAATTGTTTTTCAGGTTCTTATAAGACTTCTTAGAAACGGTAGACTTCTTTTTGAACGTGATTTGTTTTTCTTTTTCCTCGCGTTGATATTGTTGACTAATGAATTTTTTACACCAAGTTTATTTTTTTTGGTGCTGCCTTTTTTCTTTTTGTTTTTTGTCTTTGTCGCCATAGCTTCATTTTTTAATAAAGTTATGGTTAAAATAAAAAAGCAGGATGCAATATAACATCCTGCTAAGATTTGTTTATACTTTTTCGTGATTATGCCAGGCTCATTGGTGCCTCAATATCTTCGGGTATAAGAGTGCAAAGTTCGCTTTTAGAGAGGTTCCTGCCTGATGCCAGCCTGTTTGACTGAAGTTCCATTGCATTTTCAAACACATTTCGTGCAAAACGGGCATTACCAAATGATTGGTCACGCTCTGCATAAGCTGCCGCAAAAACGTCCTTAACTTTGTTTTCTGCATCAGATGTCAGTGTATAATCGGCTTTCGCACACTGACGTTTAAAAATTTCAACTAAGTCTTCAGGTTTGTAATCAGGGAAATTTATATAGCGGTTTATCCTAGATTCAAATCCGGGATTTGTTTCAATAAATGTTTTCATCTCGCCAGTGTAGCCGGCAAGTATCACAACAAGTTTCTCGCGGTCATCCTCCATTCTTTTAATAATCGTTGCTACTGCTTCTTTACCGTAAGTTTCATTATGGCCAAGATTCAATGCATAAGCCTCATCAATAAAGAGAATACCGTCAAGAGCGGCATCAACCACATCATTCACTTTTACAGCGGTTTGCCCTTCATATTCCGCAATAAGCCCAGAACGGTCTGTTTCGGTAAGATGCCCGCCGTCTAATATTCCCAATTGCTTGTATATTCTTGAAATTATTCTTGCTACAGTTGTTTTACCTGTTCCCGGATTACCTGTAAACACCATATGGTAAGATAACGTTGAAGACTGCAGGCCTGCTTTTTCCCTTTGTTTCTGAACCTTTATGAAATTTACAAGTGTACTGATCTCTTCTTTCACGCCTTCAAGGCCTACAAGCTCATCCATCTCCTTCATAATGTCATCAAGGGTTTCTTTGGTTGATGCTGGTGAAACTTTAAGCGATTTTTGGTTTTTCTTTTTTATGTCGGGTCCGGCTCACTAAATTTCCTTTTGAATCGATATAAATCTCACTATCACTATCATCTGATCTGAAAGACAATTTTTCTGATGAAGAAGACGGTGCACAGTCTGAGCAGTATGTCTCAGTTGACATGATTCCCAAATCTTCATCGCAGTCAATACAATGTTTCATATTGTATTTTTCATCAAACTTTTGCTGACTCATGAATAATAACCCAATACCCTGAAAAAAAGCAAGAATTATAGGGATTATGAAAATACAAGTGAACAGAAATTCTTTCCCAACTTTCTTGTTGCCGAGGTAAAATTGATGTATCCCAAAAATTCCGACGGTTAACGCCAGCAGCGAGGCTATATATTTGTTACGCTTTGTTGCAGCGGGCTGAATTGATTTTGCTGGAGCCATACGTTAAGTTTTTCCAAAAATAGGCATTTAGAAAAGAGTACCAAATTATTTTCTAAGTACTGCATAAAAAAATCCGCCCTCAATGAGAACGGATTTAATTCTGAAATCTTAGATATTAAATCTATATATGTATCACCTCGTCATAAGCAGCCGCAGCGGCTTCCATGATAGCTTCACTCATGGTAGGGTGAGGGTGAACCGACTTGATTATCTCATGTCCTGTAGTTTCAAGCTTGCGCGCCACAACAGCTTCGGCAATCATATCGGTTACGCCGGCGCCAATCATATGGCAGCCAAGCCACTCACCGTACTTGGCGTCAAAGATAACCTTTACGAAACCATCTGGTGTTCCTGCAGCTTTTGCCTTACCTGAAGCTGTGAATGGGAATTTACCAATCTTCAGCTCATAGCCTTTTTCTTTAGCTTGTTTCTCTGTAAGGCCGACAGAAGCGATTTCTGGTGTTGCATAGGTACAGCCAGGTATGTTGCCATAATCAAGCGGCTCTACGTGCAGCCCGGCAATCTTCTCCACACAAAGAATACCTTCAGCAGAAGCTACGTGTGCAAGCGCCTGGCCCGGAACGATGTCGCCAATAGCGTAGTAACCCGGTATGTTTGTCTGGTAATATTTATTTACAAGAACTTTATCTTTATCTGTCGCGATGCCAACTTCTTCAAGGCCTATGTTCTCGATGTTCGACTTAATGCCTACTGCAGAAAGCAATATATCAGCCTCAAGGATTTCTTCACCTTTTGCTGTCTTTACGGTAGCTTTCACGCCGTTGCCTGATGTATCAACCTTCTCAACAGATGCATTGGTCATAATGTTTATGCCCGATTTTTTAAGCGAACGCTCAAATTGTTTTGAAATGTCTTCATCTTCAACCGGAACGATGTTTGGCATAAATTCAACAATAGTAACCTGCGTGCCCATTGAATTGTAGAAATGTGCAAACTCAACACCAATAGCTCCTGAACCAACAACTATCATTGATTTTGGCTGCTCAGGAAGCGTCATTGCCTGGCGGTAACCAATTACTTTTTACCATCCTGCGGCAGGTTAGGCAATTCGCGTGAGCGTGCGCCTGTCGCAATGATGATATGGTCAGCTGAATATTCTTCTTTCTTGCCGTCTTTCTCAACGCTTACTTTTTTACCAGGCATCACTTTGCCAAAGCCTTCGATAACGTCGATCTTGTTTTTCTTCATAAGGAACTGTATACCCTTGCTCATGCCGTCAGCTACGCCGCGGCTGCGTTGTATCACGGCGCCAAAGTCTTTGTCAAATTCTTTAACGGTAAGTCCGTAATCACTTGCATGCTTCAGGTAATCAAAAACCTGTGCACTTTTAAGTAGCGCTTTGGTAGGGATACATCCCCAGTTAAGGCAGATTCCGCCAAGGCTTTCTTTCTCTATAACTGCTGTTTTAAAGCCTAACTGTGAAGCCCTAATGGCTGTAACATATCCGCCGGGGCCGCTGCCTAAAACTATAATATCGTATTTCATGGTAATGTAATTTGCAGGTTTAATTTATGCGTACGAAAATAGGTATTTATTTGATTATGGTAAAATGTTAAAAGTGAATTTGATAGTTTCACCTCACTATTCCAGGATGTTCTTGTTTTTACCGTCAGCTTTATAAGAAATAACAGCTTTTTCTCCTACCGTACGCAATACAAGCCTTTCATCAGTTGTTTTATCACCTATTTTTATTTGTGTCAGATCATTTTTAGTTTCATGCCATAAAACTGCGCGCTGCCTTACCCTGTCATTAGTATTAGTATTCATAAGCAGGTACGCTATATCGTTTGAAGCATATAGATAAATTGCCTCGCCACCGTCCTTTCCGCCATAATCAAGCCCTAAGCCAATGCGGTCTTCATCATCTGCGAAACCAAAACCACCCCTTTCATCTCCTGTAGTGTCATTAATGATATAAGACCATCCTGCAGAATTTCGGTCCCTCAAGTTTTCCGCCCATTTGTAATTTTCCGTCTTTTCCCATATAAAGTCGGTCAGTGCCTTTTTCGTCCAGAAACACAAGGCCTGCCATTGTATCTTTCCTGTCGCGAAGCTTATGCGTTGGTATTGGGTTGCCCATCATTATAAAAGGCTTGCCATTTACGTCTTCTATGATTATTCCTTTCGTTCGTATAATATCATTTTTTTCAAATGTAAAGGATGCTAACATGGCAATAATTAATATTCCCGACAGGCTTAATAAAGCAAGGCGAAGTTGTCGAATCTGATTTTGCAGTGATTTGATCTGGTTGTCCATGAATTATACTTTTGATGATTATCCTTCACTTTCCACCGCAAATTGTGAATAATACAAATTCTTGTAATAGCCCTGCTCACGGTTGATAAGCTCATAATGGCGGCCTTCTTCAACAATCCGGCCTTTGTCCATTACGATTATCTTATCAGCGTTTACTACCGTTGCAAGCCTGTGGGCTATGACGATTGAAGTCCGCCCCTGGGTGATTTTCTCCGTGGCGTTGCGGATCAGTTCTTCGCTGTAGGTATCAACAGAAGATGTCGCCTCATCCAGAATCAATATACTCGGATTACTCACGTAAGCCCTAAGGAACGCTATAAGCTGCCTTTGGCCTGACGACAGCATCACGCCGCGTTCTTTTACATTGTACTCATAACCGCCCGGCAGGCTGTTAATGAAGTCATGTACACCAATAGCCCTCGCCGCGGCAACCACCTGTTCGCGGGTTATGTTGGGGTCATAAAGGGTGATATTGTTGAGGATGGTATCGGCAAAAAGGAATACATCCTGTAACACAATGCCTATTTGCTTTCTAAGGCTGTCGAGGGTAAAATCGTCTATGTTGGTCCCATCGATAGTAATAGTTCCGCTGTTGATCTCGTAGAAACGGTTCAGCAGGTTAATGATGGTAGATTTACCCGCACCGGTTGAGCCTACGATGGCCACGGTTTGCCCGGCAGGTACAGCAAGGTTAATCCCTTTGATTACTTCCTCACCGTCAATATAGCTGAAGCGAATATCTTTAAACTCAAGGTTACCTTTAAAGTGGGTTGCCTCAATTGTCCCGTTTTTCTGTACCTGGCCTTCAGATTCCAACAATTCAAACACACGGTCAGATGCGATGATACCCATCTGCAATTCATTGAACTTATCTGCAATCTGGCGCAGTGGGTTAAACAGCATCGGGATGAACATGGTATAGGCAAACAGGTCACCTGGTGTGGTAATGTTATCGCCGTTGATGATACTAATACCCCCGTACCATATTACGAAACCAAGGGTTAGCGACGAGATGATATCAGCAATAGGGAAGAAGATAGAGTTGTAAAGAATATTCTTCAGCCAGGCATCATTATGCTTTTTATTTATCTGCTTAAATTTTTCGTACTCAATATCTTCACGGTTAAAAAGCTGCACAATCTTCATCCCTGTAACCCGCTCTTGCACAAAGGTATTTAGGTTGGCTACCTGTGTACGGACTTCCTCAAAAGCACCTTTCATTTTCTTCTGGAAGATGCGTGTGGCATAAACCAATATCGGCATGGCAAGCAACACGATGATGGTAAGCTTCCAGTTCATGTAGAACATGACACCGAGGATAACCACCATTTTTAACAAATCGCTGATGATCATAAACAATCCCTGGCTGAAGATGCGTGCTATCGACTCAATATCGAAAACAGTACGCGTAACCAGCTTACCCACAGGCTCATTGTCATAAAACTTCATACGGAAAGCGCCGATGTGGCGAAACAGTTTTTCACGGATATCTTTCACGATATCCTGCCCGAGCCAATTGGCCCAATATGTAAAATAGTATTGCGAAGCCACTTCAAGCAGAAGCACCCCGGCCATGAGCATAATGTAAAATAACAGTCCTGTACTGTCTTTTTGTACAATATAGCTGTCAACTGTTTGCTTAAGTAAATAAGGACGTACAGCAGCGAATATAGAGAGTGTGATGGCAAATACTATAACCCAGGCAAACCGCGAGCGGTAAGGGGCAGCATAGTGCATTACTTTTTTTAATGATGATGATGTTTTGGCTTTCATTATTAATCTAACGGCTTTTAATGTAAGGGTATTCAACTTTGGTAAGATATAACCCATGTGCAGGGACCGATGCGCCGGCATTGCTGCGGTCTCCGCTTTCGATGATTTTTCTCAGGTCTTCAACAGATGTTTTTCCCAGCCCGATGTTTACCAATGTCCCTACAATTGCGCGCACCATATTCCGCAGGAAACGGTCGGCAGTTATTGTAAACACCAGCTTGCTGCCATTCTGTGCCCAGTACGCTTTTTTTATGTCGCAAATGTACGTTTTTACATCGGTATGTGTTTTAGAAAAACACTGGAAATCACTATATTCAAAAAGTATTTTAGCGGCTTCGTTCATGGCATCAACATCCAGCTTATGAAAGAAATACCAGCTGCCCTCGTGGTCAAAAGCATCTTTAAAAGTATGTATGTGGTACTCATATGTACGGCTCACAGCATCAAACCTTGCATGGGCATCATCATGTAACGGGATAAACCGGTACACGACGATATCCTTCGGCAAAAAAGAGTTCAGTTTTTGCGTCAGCGAATCAGAGTCTATAACCTCACCATAATCAAAATGTGCAAACATCTGGCGGGCATGAACACCTGTATCGGTACGGCCCGCCCCAACTACTTCAATCTGCGTCCGAAGTAGGGTAGATAGGGCTTTGTTCAGTGTTTCCTGTACCGACGGGCTATGAGGCTGGTATTGCCATCCGCAGTAATTTTTCCCGTTATAAGCAAATTCTATGAAGTATCTCAAGGCTGTGTTTGTTGCACTGCAAAGATACTCAATAAGTCGCAAAGTTAAAGTTGCAAAGCTTCAGAGAAATAAAGTTTCAGTTTTTAAAAAAGTGGTGTAAATGACTTTGTAACTATGTAACTTTGCTACTCTTTAACCAAGAAAATGAAAAAAATCCTTCTGCTTAGCGATACCCACAGTTACATGGATGGTACTATATTAAAATATGTAAAGCTGGCTGATGAGGTTTGGCATGCAGGTGATATCGGTGACCTGAAAGTTACCGATGCCATCAAAAAAGAGAAGCCATTAAGGGCAGTTTACGGGAATATAGATAATGGTGAAGCAAGGCTTGAGTTCCCGTTGCATAACCGTTTTGATTGTGAAGGTCTTGATGTATGGATTACCCACATTGGCGGCTACCCGGGCAAGTACAGTCCCGCTATACGCAGCGAGATTACAGCAAACCCGCCGGGGCTGTTTATCTGCGGACACTCACATATACTCAAAGTGCAGTTTGACCAGAAGCTGAATCTGCTGCACATGAATCCCGGCGCGGCAGGCATATCAGGATTTCACCAGGTGCGTACTATGCTGCGATTTGAAGTAGAGAAAGGCAAAGTGCAAAACCTTGAAGTGATAGAGCTGGGGAAAAGGGGTTAAAATAAAAAAATCCGGAACTGGCAGGTTCCGGATTCTTTACGCACTAATAAAACTAAGTTAATAGAGTTATCTAAGCCTGTCAACAGATTTTACGAGATCTTCGTCCTTTTTTACAGCCCTGTTGGCAAGGCTGAGGAAAACGATAGAAATGATAGGAAGAAACATCCCAATACCCTTCTCTGAAACCACCTTTTCAGGATCGGTCTCTCCGGATAAATTTAGTGACTGGTATATAAATAAGCCTAGTAAAATCAAGTTAAGCAATATGTTCAGCCGGTTCATTACAAACTGCTTTTGCCTCTTTTTATAAGTAAAGATGCTGATGATGCACAACGTGGTGCTGAAGCTGAACAAAACTACAAACGCAAGGTTGAGCATAAAGTAGTACTCCATGCCGCTTTTGGTTACCCATAATGGAAATACAAAAGGCAATACACCCGAGGCAATAAGTGCCGCAAACATGTAAACGCTCTGTATTCTTTGTATCATACCTGCTGTTTTGCTGTACAAAAATATGTTTTCTTTTTATAATTGCTATTGGATAGTAAAAATTAATTCGTAATATTGCCATACAAAATCATAAGTGCTTCATTCTGCGAAGCATTGCCTTTTCAAAAAAATTACTTCCCCACACATTTTGAAATTACCCTTAATTTAACCATTTAATTATACATGTTCGAAATTTCTGAATTAAAAGAAATGAAGCTGCCTGAACTTCAGGAAATTGCCAAGAAAGCCAATATCAGTAAGTACAGGGGTTTAAAAAAAGAAGAACTGGTTTACCAGATACTTGACCACCAGGCTGCAAACCCTGATAAGGTTGTACCGCTAAAAGAAAAAGCAGAAGAAAAAGTTGTTGCCGATAAGCCTAAGCGTGCAAGGATAAGTAAAGATGCTCCTGCGACTGAAGTGATTGCTCCTGAAGCGCCTGCAGAAATTAAAAATACAGAGCGTACGCCAAAAAAGGAAAGGATTATCATCAAAAAACCGGCTGAGGCTGAAAATGTTGTTCCTGTAGCTGAACAAGCGCAAAACGAAGAGCCGCACGAAAACAAAGTACTGCCTGAGAGCAAAAAAAATCGTGACAACAGGCAAGAGCAAAAAGCTGATAATAACGATAACAGGCCAAAGAAACGTGTACTGACGGAAGAGGAAAGGCAGGCTATGATTGAGCGTGCTAATGCCAACAACCCTAACCACCCGAGCTATAAGCATCGTGATAAGCTAAATAATGAAGGGCAGCCAAACCAGGCAAAAGACAGCCAGTCTGCAAGGGAAAATCAGCCGGCACGTGAAAACCAGCCGCAGCGCAACGCTGAAAATCAACCTAAAAAACAAAATTACCGCGAGCCAGACTATGAGTTTGACGGTATAATAGAAAGCGAAGGCGTACTGGAAATGATGCCAGACGGTTATGGCTTCCTGCGCTCAAGTGATTACAACTATCTTGCCTCTCCTGATGATATTTATCTTTCAACTTCACAGATACGCCTTTTCGGACTTAAAACCGGTGATACTGTAAAAGGTGTGGTACGCCCGCCAAAAGAAGGAGAGAAATATTTCCCGCTTGTAAAAGTGCTTAAAATAAATGGCCATGACCCGCAGGTAGTGCGCGACAGGGTTTCATTTGAACACCTTACGCCGCTTTTCCCTGAAGAGAAATTTAACCTTGCAGGCAGGCAGAGCTCTGTATCAACACGTATCATTGACTTGTTTTCGCCTATAGGTAAGGGCCAGCGCGGTATGATTGTAGCCCAGCCTAAAACTGGTAAGACAATGCTACTAAAAGATATAGCAAATTCAATAGCTGCCAACCATCCTGAAGTATATCTTATCGTTTTACTAATTGATGAACGGCCGGAAGAGGTTACCGATATGCAGCGCAGCGTAAGGGGAGAGGTTATTGCTTCAACTTTTGATGAGCCTGCCGACCGACATGTAAAGGTTGCCAACATCGTGCTTGAAAAAGCCAAGCGCCTTGTAGAATGCGGGCATGATGTAGTGATACTTCTTGACTCGATAACCCGTCTTGCACGTGCATACAACACAGTTCAGCCGGCATCGGGTAAGGTATTGAGCGGTGGTGTTGATGCCAATGCGCTACAAAAACCTAAGCGTTTCTTTGGTGCGGCTCGTAATATCGAGAACGGTGGCTCGCTTAGTATCATTGCTACTGCGCTTACCGATACCGGCTCTAAGATGGATGAGGTTATCTTTGAAGAATTTAAAGGTACCGGCAACATGGAGCTTCAGCTTGACAGGAAGATTGCCAACAAGCGTATTTTCCCTGCTATTGACCTTACATCATCAAGCACCAGGAGGGATGACCTTCTTCTTGATGAAAAGACAATACAGCGTATGTGGATCATGAGGAAATACCTTGCTGATATGAACCCAGTTGAAGCCATGGACTTCATTAACGACCGCTTTAAAAAGACGAGGAATAATGAGGAGTTCCTTATATCGATGAATGATTAAGAGAAGCTGCTTAGCTACTGAGGTTCTAAGCTGCTTAGCAATAAAAAATCCTCTGCAATAGCAGGGGATTTTTAGCTTAGTTTTCGGAGTGTTATATTTTATGAATGTATGGTGTTAAAAGTAATTTATGAGCTGGTAAAGTTTCTAAAAAAGCCAGACGATAGCAGGATACAGCTAACGCCGAAAGAAAAGATATACTTTTTGCTGAGATTGTTCGTTTTTAACGCTGTGATTTTTTTAGCGTTTTTACCCCTTTTGGTATTAGTTGCAGAAGAAACTGAAAGCGAATTTAAACGTAACACAGATTATACCGAAGCAATAGTGGCTATAGGTGCGATCTTAGTGATGCCTGTTGTTGAAGAATTTATATTCAGATATTTTCTTAGATACGACAGAATTAATCCGAAATTGATTAGCTTAAAAAAATGGAATGCTGTCTTTCCATGGCTTGTTTATTTCTCAGCTATTACGTTTGGTGCAATCCACTTATTTAATTTTTCTTTTTCGTCAAATTCATGGTTGCTATTACCGGCATTGGTAGTCCCTCAGTTTATTACCGGTTTGGTAATAACTTTTTTAAGAGTCCGACTCAATTTTTACTACGGAATATTATACCATATGTTATGGAATTTCTCATTTTTTATGGTAATTCCTTTTTTAGTTGATTTAATACCTGAGTAAATTTGATACGTAGTTGCTTGGCTATTAAAGAGACTTAGGTGCTCAGATAATTTTTTACTCCTTCACAAATATAAATGTAGCTTTAAATCCTGTGGCCAGGTTCCATTCATTGGCTGAGAGTAGTTTACCCTGGTCATCATACACCTGAAATTCTGCTGTGTTAGGGCCGGAGTAGCCCTGATTAAGCGCCTCAAAATCTACCTTGTTGAAACCGGGCTGCAATGTTACCTGTATTGACTGAAACTGATTTAGCAGCGTAATATTTTCAACCTGCGTTACATCATTTACCAGTACTTTGATCCTGTCGCCATCTTCAGCGCCAAAATCACGTGCAAGTACTTTAATATATAGCGATTTTGTCTTAAACTCACCAAAAAACTGGTTGCCCTTATATGGCTCGTTAGACTCTCCACGCGGTTTTATAGTAACACGGTCCCTGGTATTCGCGGCTGCGGTTAACAAATTTATCCTGCTGCATCATACTGAACTCCTCTTTATTGCTGCCAATCTGGTAAACAGGACTGCTTTCTTTAGGCGGAGTTATCGAGAATACTCTCGGCGCTTCAGGCTTGGGAGGGTCTTTCTTTTTAGGTTTCTTTTTTGCTTTTGGTATAGCAGTGCCTTTAATAGGGCTGTCAAACTGCGCTGATGCAACCTGGGCCATAAAAAGAACAAAGAAAATAAGTAAAAAATTCCTCATAAATATGTAACGGCTTTACAGCGCTGATATTTTATAAAGTTCTCAGCAAAAATAACGCCACTATTTATTTCTGCCTGTGCGGCTGTCTTCAGCGTTCCAGTCATCAGAGCTGTTTTTACGGTCACGCTCATCATCACGGGTTATTTTACCTTTATCATCATAGTGCGCATTGTTGTCAACTTTATCGTCAGCGCTTCTTGTGCCAGGGTTGTTGTTTTTGTTGTCTTTCATAACTTTAATACAGAAGTTCCTCTACATTCTTTTTTATATTGGATGCAATCTTTGCCGTTGGCAGGTCATTAGGGTCATTGCCAAATGGTTCTTCAATTTCTTCGGCAATTAATTCCAGGCTTGCCAGCACATAAAATATAAAGACCACTACCGGTACTACATAATACCCTAACTGGAAAACATACCCAAAAGGCAGCGTCATCACATAAAAGAAAATAAATTTCTTGATGAATGCACTGTAAGAGTAGGGTATGGGCGTGTTCTTAATTCGTTCACAAGCACCACAGATGTCGGTAAATGATTGTACTTCCGCATTAAGTACGATAAGCTGGTCACCTGTTATTTTACCTGCTAAATAAAACTCATTGATTTTTCCGATAATACTCTTAGCGAGCTGATTCGGCTTATGGCTATAATGGTCTTTTGAAAGTGTGGCATCATCGAAAAGTTCATGGTTTATATCTTCGTTTTTCAAATGCTTGTCAAGTATTTCAGCATAAGCAGGAATAAGCCTGCGCATAATCTCTTTATCACTGCTTTCAGTAAGCATTACTGCCAGCTTTAATGCAAAATTGCGGCTGTTATTTACCAATGCGCCCCACATTTTGCGGCCTTCCCACCAGCGGTCATAAGCTGTATTTGTACGGAAAACAAGCAGCAATGATATTACAAACCCCAGCATTGTATGCATGATTGTAATGTTTTTTACATGGCTGGTTTCAGATAGCTGCCAGTACTCAAGCTCAAGATAAGCTATGCCTGCTGAATATAGTCCAATTCCGAACATTACAGGTATAAGTTTTTTAAATGTATCACCGCGGTGAAACCTGAATATGAAAGAAAACCACTCTTTCGGATTATATGAAATCATTATGTAATGTAAGAATTAGCCTCAAAAATAATGTATTTCAGCACAATTATCATTGTTAGCTTAAAATTCTGGGACATTTCCGCCAAGCCTCTGCCCGGTTTTCTGTTGAAAGTAAACAAGGTAATTGTAGAGCATGTAATTCACTTCATAACCATAATTTATATTTGGGCTGTATTCTATACGCATATCATAAAAACGGTTATTCTGGTTGAAGCGGTTATTCCACTCTGTCACCCATCGTATGTTCTTATTTTCAAGATAATGCTGTTCATAAAATCCTCTTGGTTTTGCCCGGGCAAGCCATCCGTCAAAACCCGGATCTATAATAAGTATTTCGTATTCAAGCTCATCATTGGCTATGCGTACAGTATCACCCCCGTTTGGCAGCCACTTCACCATTTTGCCCTGTAGGCAGTTTTGAAGTTGAGTTGCAGCTTACAACAAATATTATGGCAAGCGCAAATGTTACAAGATATGATTTCATACGGATAGATTTACCATAAAAGTACAAAACAAAAAGCGCCGCAATGGGCGCATTTTAAGTAATTTAACGTCAGTATCTATTTTCTTTCAATTACAAAAGCCTTTAACTCGGCCATTTTACCGTTCGTGAATCGCCAGACATCACAATAATCGTAGTCAACTATCTGGCCGTTTTCATTTTTTAATGTTATCTGGCCAATGGCAGTTACATAGTTACCTTCAGCAATTAATTGATTAACTTTAAATTTCGGTGGCTCATTGTAAACTTCTGCCATATATTGCCTTACCGCTTCTTTACCCTGCAATGTGCGGTCTCCTAAAAATTCCCATTTTGTATCTTCGGTACATTCTGCCAGGAAACCTTCATAATCACCACGTGCAATAGCTTCATTTGCCCGTTGCAGTATTTGCTTATTACTTTCCGTCATATTGTATTTTTATTTCTAATATACAAACAAAAAAGCGCCTCAATAGGCGCTTCATAATAATTTAATAAAACATGATTAAGTATTCTCAGTTTTTAGCAGGCTTATTATCTGCTCGGCAAGTTCTGTACCTATCCTGTCCTGCGCTTCAAGCGTAGCAGCGCCAATGTGTGGTGTAAGAGAAATTTTTGGGTGCATCAACACCTGCACTGCCGGTTTTGGCTCATCTTCAAAAACATCAAGCCCTGCAAATGCAACTTTACCGCCTTCAAGTGCATCAATCAGGGCAACTTCATTAATAATGCCACCGCGTGATGCATTGATTATGCCCACACCGTCTTTCATTGCCATAAGTTCTGCTTCACCAATCACATAGCCGTCCTGTGCCGGTACATGCAGTGTTATAAAATCAGCATGCCTAAATATATCTTCAATAGGCTCAGTGATTATCTCAACATTAATGAACTGGCCATTGTAGAAATCAACCCGTATATCGGCATTGCCTACAAACTTGTCGCTCGCTATAACACGCATGCCAAGGCCTAAAGCAATTCTTGCTACCGAGCGGCCTATTTTACCAAAACCAATAATGCCAAGAGTTTTGCCACGAAGCTCAATACCATTAGCATAAGCCTTCTTTAAGCCTTCAAAATTAGTATCGCCTTCAAGCGGCATATTCCTGTTAGCATCATATAGAAAACGTACTCCGGTAAATAAATGCGCAAACACAAGCTCCGCAACAGAATCTGATGATGAAGCCGGAGTGTTTATCACGTGGATGCCTTTTTCGCGGGCATAGTCAACATCAATATTATCCATGCCTACACCACCGCGGCCAATAATTTTCAGTCCCGGACATGCATCTATAATATCTTTGCGGACTTTTGTAGCACTGCGCACCAGTATCACGCTGATGTTATTGGCGTTGATGTAATTAGCCACCTGTTCCTGCGCTACTTTTGTTGTTATGACTTCAAAACCGGCTGTTTCAAGTGCAGCTATACCACTTTTTGAAATACCGTCATTTGCTAATATTTTCATTCTCGATTTAAGATTTAAGATTTATGAATTAAGATTTGCTGCACGTGCTCGGCTATTGTCTCGTGTGAGATTGGCAAACCTAAAACTTTAAACAATTTCTTCCAGCTTTTTCATTACATCTACAAGCACCTGCACGCTTTCTAATGGCATAGCATTATAGATAGACGCCCTGTATCCGCCAACACTTCTGTGACCGTTGAGGCCGCTTATATTGGCAGACTTCCACAATTTATCAAACGTTTCGGTATGTGCCTCATCTTTTAGTAGAAAGGTTACGTTCATTTTTGAGCGGTCTTCTGCTTTTGCTGTACCAACAAATAGCGGATTACGGTCAATTTCTTTGTATATCAGTTCTGCTTTCAGATTGTTCTGTTTTTCCATAGCTGAAATACCGCCATTAGCCTTTAACCATTGAAGGGTGAGATAAGATGTATACACTGCAAAAACAGATGGTGTGTTGTACATGCTTTCTTTGTCGATATGCTGCTTATAGTCAAGTATTCCGGGAATAGTGCGTCCTGTTTTACCAAGTAAATCTTCTTTTATCACGACAAGTGTTGTACCGGCCGACCCATATTTTTCTGAGCACCTGCGTATATCAGGCTGAACTTAGAAAAATCAAGCTCACGCGAAAAAATGTCAGAACTCATATCGCACACAATTGGCACATTTGTTTCAGGAAAACTGAACATCTGCGTGCCGAAAATGGTATTATTGCTGGTACAATGGAAATAATCTGCATCAGCCGGAATGTTATAGTCTTTCGGGATATAGGTGTAATTGTCTGCTTTTGAAGATGCTACAATCTCTGTATTGCCAAAATTACGGGCTTCCTTAATTGCCCCTGCAGCCCAGGTACCAGTATCAAGATAGGCCGCTTTGCCCAGTTTTTTCATTAGGTTGTAAGGTACCCGCACAAATTCAAGGCTCGCACCGCCAGACAGAAATAATGCCTGATAGCCTTTACCCTCAAGCCCCATAAGTTCCAGAACAAGAGCACGGGCTTCGTCCATTACTTTTACAAAATCTTTACTGCGGTGCGATATTTCAAGAAGTGAGAGACCACTGCCGTTAAAATCGATTACAGCTTCTGCAGCTTTTTAAAAACCTCCTGCGGAAGGATTGAAGGACCCGCACTGAAATTATGTATTTTCATCTGTTAATGAACCGTTAAATTGTGTATGCAAATTTCTGAAATGCAGGAGAAATATCGCAGAAAAAATCCGCAATAATTCGGCTATATTTTTAGCAAAAATGAAATTGTATCCACATTATCGGCATAGTCCCAAAGCCGTGGATGCTGAGCTTCGCCAAAAGCTATTTTATTAGGTATATTAAGTTGACTTACAACACATTGCAATTGATTAGTGTCCGCTTCAAGCCTGTTTTTTAAAGCAACTTTATCGTTGTAGTACTCGTAAAAAACACTCGATATGGGTGATCCATAGCCGGTATCTTCCTTAATCGTCAAAAAGCCATTGTCGAGAATTTTGAAATTACTCATCAGGAAAACCGCTTTGTTATAATCATAGTTATTAGCATATTTCTCATAAGCAATAACATCTTTGTATTTATACATCGCTTCAAAAAACTTTGTAAAGTCATAGCCTTCAGGCACAAACAGCTTTGATACATTACGGCAGCCTAAGCCAAAATACCTGAAAATGTCTTCGCCCAGCGCTTCAAGCTCTTCTTTGGTTTCATCGCCTGTGAGCACTGCTACCGAGTTACGGTTCTTACGGATGATAGCCGGCTTGTCTTTAAAATAGTATTCAAAATAGCGGGCGGTATTGTTGCTGCCTGTTGCAATAACGGCATCAAAGCCTTCAAGCTTTCCTTCAATAAATGTAATATAGTCAGCAAATTTCGGTTCAATTGTGATGAGGTATTTTGCCAGGAATGGCAAGAGGTGCTGGTCGTTTGATGATGTTTTCACCAAAACTTTATGGCCTGTGATCAATACACTCAAAAAATCATGAAACCCTACAAGCGGGATATTCCCTGCCAGTATAAGGCCTACTTTTTTAGGATGAACATTCTCTGTATCATAGGCTGATAGCCATTTATCAAGATTTTGAGGAGTGAGCGCTTCAGCCCATGATTCAATCGCAAAATAAACCTGTTCAGGCGTAAACCAGCGATTGTGTGACTGCGACAATTGTATAAGTTGTAAAAAGTCTTCAAAAAAGGGTGAATTATTTTTTACAATTGCATCTTCCACACTTCCATTTTCATGAAACTGCGATAAAAACCTGCCAAGTTCTGCGAATGCTGCTTTACGTGCTGCTAAAGTCATGCTAATGTATTTGCGTATGAATAGTTTTGGGCGTAATTTTGGTGCAAATTTACTACTAAAATACTTAAGACAAGCTATGGCTATCGTTATAACAGATGAATGTATAAACTGCGGGGCATGCGAACCTGAATGTCCTAATACTGCGATATATGAGGGCGCTGATGACTGGCGCTACAAAGACGGAACCAAACTTCGCGGAAGGATTGTTTTACCGACAGGCGAGGAGATTGATGCTGAAGAGCCTCATACGCCGATATCAGACGATATATACTACATCGTACCTGATAAATGTACTGAATGTAAGGGTTTCCATGATGAGCCGCAGTGTGCTGCAGTATGCCCGGTAGACTGCTGTGTGCCTGACGAAAATCACGTGGAAAGCGAAGAAACGCTGCTTAATCGCCAGGCGTTTTTACATGGCGATGAGTAATTAACATTAGTGTAATAAAAAATCCTGAAGCATAACTTCAGGATTTTTTCTTTTTCATAGAGTATATATTGTGATCTTTCAGAATTTTTACGGCCTTACACGGCTGTATGTCTGCACTGTAACACCATCGGTTTTATCATCATAACTTTCAACTACAAAGTTTCCGTCTTTATCAAAGTAACCAATTGATGTTGTAGTGCCGCTTCGGTAAATATAGTTGTTATTTGATGTTCTCCTCATTGTACCAAAGTTCTGGTTATCACCAGAAATCACACGGTAACCGGTTTTGTCTGTAACAAACTGATAGCGTTGGCCATTCAGGGTGTAGTAGCTTGAGCGGTCAATTTCCTGTGTAGGGATACCATCACCCGACACCGTTGTAGAGGTTGTTACCGCTACCGGAGTGGTCCTCAAGTCTTTATTTAATTTATTTGATTCAGCATCTTTAAAATCAAGTTCTTGCTGCGCTGTGCGTGTTTGGTTTACTTCGGTACTTTTTACTCCCTGTACACCATTGTTTACTGTGGTACGCTTAGTTGTAGTTTCCTGTGTAACATTCCTGTTTACCTGTGCATTTACAGAAAGCCCCAAAGCCAGTGCCAATGCTAAAGCTATATTTTTCATGATTTTCCGTTTTAATGGGTTTACACTTACAAAAGTACCTGCGTATTGTTAAAATGGTTGATAAAGAAAAGATAAAGTAGTCATAAAGTCTGCTTAGCCATAAGCAACACGCCATTAGTCAAAAGCCGAAAGGTCTAATTATCTTATTAATTCAACAACCTAAATGATTATCTTTGCACCCTTAAAATAACAACTTTACATGAAAGCAGGTATTGTAGGATTACCAAACGTGGGTAAATCAACACTTTTTAATTGTTTGTCAAACGCTAAGGCACAAAGCGCCAACTTTCCGTTTTGTACTATTGAGCCAAACGTGGGTGTGGTGAATGTACCCGACCCCAGGCTGCAAAAGCTTGAAGAGCTGGTAAACCCTGAGCGTGTGGTACCTGCAACTGTTGAAATTGTAGACATCGCCGGGCTTGTAAAGGGTGCCAGTAAGGGCGAAGGGCTTGGTAACCAGTTTCTGGGGAACATCCGTGAGTGTAATGCCATCATCCATGTACTGCGTTGCTTTGACAATGACAATATTGTGCACGTTGACGGCAGTGTAAACCCGATACGTGATAAAGAAACTATTGATATTGAGCTTCAGCTAAAAGACCTTGAAACTGTAGAAAAACGTCTTGAAAAAGTAAAGCGCACTGCAAAAGCCGGTATTAAAGAAGCAGTTGTTGAAGATGCTTTGCTTGAAAATATAAAAGCAGTGCTGCTTCAGGGTAAATCTGCCAGGGTAGTACAGCCAAAGAACCAGGATGAAACCGACCTGATGGAAAGCTTCCAGCTGATTACTACAAAGCCTGTGCTTTATGTTTGTAATGTTGATGAAGGCTCTGCCGCTACCGGTAATAAATATGTAGAGCAGGTTCGTGAACTTGTGAAAGAAGAAGATGCAGAGGTTATTGTATTGGCTGTTGGTACAGAGGCCGATATTACTGAACTGGAAACTTACGAAGAGCGCCAGATGTTTCTAGAAGACCTTGGCCTTAAAGAGCCCGGAGCTTCAGCTTTAATCAGGGCTGCTTATAAACTTTTAAAACTGCAAACTTACTTCACAGCCGGGGTAAAAGAGGTAAGGGCCTGGACAATACAGGTAGGTGATACAGCGCCGCAGGCAGCAGGAGTTATCCATACCGATTTTGAAAAGGGCTTTATCCGTGCGGAAGTAATAGCGTACGATGACTATGTAGCATTCGGTTCTGAAGCAAAAGTAAAAGAAGCCGGGAAACTACGCGTTGAAGGTAAAGAATATATTGTAAAAGACGGTGATGTTATGCACTTCCGTTTTAACGTATAATATTATAGTATAAGTTCTTATAACAAAGCCCCTCGTGATAAATGAGGGGCTTTTTATATAAACCTAATGATTATAATTAGTTTGCTTCACGAGATTTAAGACTTAATATTTTTTCATTATAATAACGCCGCCTACAATCAGGGCCATACCAATAATTCTGCCAAAGCTGATACTGTGTTCCTGAGCACCCATAATATTAAAGTTCTCCATGAGCACAGAGATAATCAGCTGGCCTGCTACTACAAGTCCGAAAGTCATTCCCGGACCAATTCTAGGAAAAGCCAGCACTATTACCGTGACATAAAATGCACCTAAAACTCCTCCAAGCCAGGCATATGCAGGAGCATCTTTTAAACCTTTCCACGATACATTTTGAGACGTTAAAACGATATACATGACCAAAGCTATTACCCCAATAGCAAAAGAGATCATTGAGGCATGCACAGGACTACCTCCGGTTTTCGCTAATTTACTATTCATCCCTGCCTGAAACGGCAGAAACGCTCCTGCCAGGAAGGCAAGAATAATCCATATTATTTTTTCCATTATTAGATAATTTTTAATTTTAAAATGCCCTTTTGTATTGCCATGGTACATCTGCAGGCTCCTCAAGTTCAATAGCTGCATGAATGCCGAAATAAGGATCACGTAAATGCTCACGGGCTATTACCACGAGATCTGCCTGTTTGTTCTCGATGATCTCATTAGACTGAAACGCATCCACAATCATTCCCACGGCCCCTACAGGAATATTTACCTGGTTACGAATAGATGTTGCCAGTGGCAGTTGGTATCCAGGCTTCACAATGTTTTGATCAACCTGTACAAAGCCGCCTCCGGAAGCTGTTATAAAATCTACACCCAATTCCTTCAGGATTTCACTTAGCCTTACACTTTCTTCTATAGTCCACGCATCTATACTATTGCTGTAATCAACTGCTGAGAGCCGTACAAATAATGGCATAGTATCAGGTATTACTTCACGTACTGAGGTTACTACCTCCCGCAACAACCGGATCCTGTTTTCAAAACCGCCGCCATACATGTCTTTTCTTTTATTGATTAAAGCCGAATAAAACTGGTGCAGCAGATAACCGTGGGCAGCATGAAGCTCAATAACGTCAAATCCGGCGTCTAAAGCATTTTTTGCAGCTTGCTGAAAATCATTTATTACTTTTTCAATTTCTTCCAAAGTCATTTCCTGTGGTTGGTGTTCATTAATTGAAGTTGCTGAAGAGCTTTTAGGACTCCATCCTCCGTCTTTAGCTTTTAATGGTTTAAAGCCCTGCTCAGGATGGCTTGTACTGGCTTTACCTCCTGCATGCCATAGCTGGATACCTATTTTACAATTTTGCGCATGTACAAAGTCTGTAATTTCTTTCCATGCTTGTACCTGTTCCTGGTTCCAGATTCCAACATCTGATAAGGTACACATACCCTCCGGAGACACAGCGGTGCATTCGGTTAAAATCAATCCCGATCCCCCTACAGCGCGGCTACCGAGATGAACCAGATGCCATTGGCCGGGCTTTCCGTTTTGTGCACTGTACTGCTGCATTGGCGACAGTACAATCCTGTTTTTTAAAGTTAAGCCCCGCAGGCTTAACGGGCTGAAAAGTGCTTTCATTTTGCATTGTATTTTGATTACAGTACAAAGTTCACCTTGGATGCTGACAGGGAAAATGAAGTATTTTAAAAAATAAGGTTGAAGTAGTTCAACATTCAGAGTTTATTATTCCTGATTTTTGACAAAAACTCTGTAGACATGCCTAAAAAAGAAGCAATAATATATTGTGGAATCTCTTGTATAAACTGCGGATACTGCCTGGCAAAATTTTCATAACGCTGCACAGCAGTTTGAGTATGAAGGGCTATCATACGCCTCTGTTGTGCCGCTAAGCCCCTTTCTGCTATGATCCGGAAAAAGGACTCATATTTAGGGTTGAGTTGCTTTAAATATTTTTCGTCATCAAAGGAGAGTTCCATAATCACAGAATGGGAGAGTGCTTCAACAAATAAAGTGGCTGGTTGTTGATAAATATAGGAGTTATAATCTGTAATCCACCAGTCTTTGACAGCAAGAGCAATGGTAATTTCCTGCCCAGATTCATTGATTACAAATGAGCGTAGTGCCCCGTCTACAATATAAAATCTCTTAGATGCGGTAAAGCCGGGTTGTACAATTAATTGTTTCTTTCTCACAGATCTGGATACAAACATTTTCAGGAAATCCTGAATTTCTGTATCATTAACCTCTATACGGCTGCTCAAAAAATCTGCTAATCCTGTATTGTACACTTTCCTAAATTTTAATGAAATTCATATAAAATACCGTATACTACAGCTAATGTATGGAAATACTTTTAAAAAAAGCAACAACCTAAAATTACCATCTTGTGGCAAAATTTTTCTGCGCTGTATTTTGCCGGGATTTTGCCACAGAACTTTTGTGCCGTTTTATAAATTCTGGTGAAGTGCAGGGAAATAAAAAAACCTGCAAATCATTGATTTTGCAGGTTTTATACATTTTTTTGTGGGTTTTTGTAAAATTTGGAAAAGCTTGATTTTCCGTATTTAACCCTTTTCGTGGGGAGAGCAGGATTTGAACCTTTCGGCTGAAACCCGCATCAGTGCTGCAAAAAGCAAAATCGTAAAAAGTGATTGCCACGATTTTGCCACAGATTTATAAAGTGGTAGCTAGAGCTAACTATTTGACTATTAAAGAACGCCGCTTCTTTTGCAAATTTAGTGATAAAATTTTAAAGTTTAAAAAATTAATGTGCCTACTATAATATAATATGATGGACTTGACTTTCAAATGGCTACCATTCTGCCTAAGCATTAAAAATACGTACTCAATCCAAAGCTGAAACCTTTTGTCAGGCTGGGTGGATTGCCAATTAGGTCTGTTGCCTCAAGTATCCTGTAATTCAGGCGGAGCACTGTCCGCGCTGAGGGACGGAAGCTTATTGCCGGCATGATGCTCCATATCTGGTCACCGATATTGTGGCCAGTCTCATTAAATTTCCCAACATTATAGTCCACATATTCAAACCTGCAGGCCAGGTTTACAGATGCGTTTTCCCAATCAAGAATCTTACGCCTGATAATGGGCTGGACAATATCAGCAAAGCCACCCATTTGCCTGCTGCCGTATTGTTGGCCGAACGTCTCGGGAACATCCACCCACACCCATGCCCATTCAGCGGTAATGAACGTATCAATCCATGGCAGGGTGTTATTGTAATCAAGGGCGTAGACATCAACCCTGCGCTTTTTGTCCAAGGCGAGCCCATCTTCCTCAAATTTATTAAATACACCGCCCATGTAGGATACCCCAAGCTCACCATATTTGGAATTCCTGACTGAAACCTTTCCGGTAAATAAAGGAATCCCGCTGTTGATGGCTTCAAACCGTTCAGGATTAAGTTTTGACGCAGGGAGCGATGTCCTTCCTAAATTGTTATCAATGATGCGGTCGTCAAAGCTGCCCGAAAGGTAAAGTTCGTATCCGTACATCCAATCCTTAGAGTATTCCTTGCCGTAAATCCCGAATCCCGCATTGCTCCATGTTGAAGGCAGCATCTCGGTGGAAGAGATAGGCCTGTCGGTGAATTCCCATTTTGGGCCGTCGTGGTTCTGGTTGAAAGAGCCTATCGGGTTAAGTATTATACCCGCCCTTAGGTTGGCGAGTGGTATAAGTTCCATATCAATGGCCGCAAATTCTATTGCGATTTCTTTGCCACCTTCTTCAAATTCCAGTTCACTGAGGAACTTGATACGTGTGGATATCGTTGATGAAACGAACAAAGTCATCCTCCTGAATTCGAATTGGTGCCCTTCCGAGACCCCATCAGTACTCAGGCGCTGCCAGTTTACTTCTGCGTAGCCTCCGACAGAAACCGGTAATTTACCGATGCCAAGGAAAGGACGGTCATACACTGCATCCATATTCAGGGCATTCTTGACGGTATCCTTGGGTATGCGGCGAAGAAGCACAGGGTCGATTTGAGCCAGCAGGGTAGTAGTGAACAGAAGCGAGAGTATAGTAGTTATTTTCTTCATTGCTTTTTCAGGGATATTTTGATGAAACCGTTTTCAACAGCCGTAGGGAATTTTCTTAGCGCCCGGTCAGCTGGGCCATTTCGCACCGCACCGATATTGCTGAACTCACTGCCATGGGCAGGGCATTGCAGCGTATCTCCAAAGACCTGCAATTCTGCACCCATGTGGCTGCACTCCATCCAAAGGGCGGCATATTCATCATTGCTGTGCCTAAATACGCAAATTGGGAAACGGAGCAGTTCATTACTAACTACTATGTATTTTCGGTATCCTGTGGCCTCATCGCCAAAATCGGATACCGGGATTACCAGGTTATCGCCGTCAATAGCACTATTCACTGTTTTGGCGGGAGCACAACCGGCAGGTACTGCCATAGCTGCGAGTCCGCCGAAGCATGCCAGCCCACAGGTTTTAAGGAATTGTTTTCTGTCCATGGTTAAAGGGAATTTAAAAATTTGATCAGGGCTTGTTTCTCATCCTGGGTAAGCTGGTTGTAACGGCTGCGGCTTCCGGCAGCCTCACCGCCATGCAGCTGTATAGCTTCTTCAATGGACCCTGGCCCTGCCATCGTGCATCAGGAAGAAATTCCCGCCTTGTGAATTGGGCGACAATCCCAGCCCCCATAGCGGGGGTGTCCGCCATTCGTATGTTTTAGCGGAACCTTCGGTGTAACCATCGTCGAGTCCCGGCCCCATATCGTGGAGCAGGAGGTCGGTATACGGGTAAAACGCCTTATAGGATAGAGCCTGTACAGGGGAATACCCCGTCTGCAATTGTGGCTTGTGGCAGGCAGCGCACTGTATCTGGCTGAATAAAGCCTTCCCCTGCAAAACCTTCGGGTCATTTTGGTTGCGGGGTATCGGTGCCTTGAGGGTTTGGAGGTAAAACACCACGTTACGGATAGTCGCATCGCTAACCTCCGGGTCGCCTGTCAGCCCCGAATAAGGATCGAGGGGCTCAAAAGTGGAGGTTACCCCGATATCCTGGTTGTAGGCGGTGGCTGTTTGCTGTAAAAGGTCAAATGCAGCACCCTTCTTTCCAAAGCGGCAAATGTACTTGCCATTCTGTTCCGCTGCCCCTTGCGGGATGTTTACATAGCCGGGGACATGGTTCCAGTTGGGTACGCCTGATATGCCATCGCCATCGAGGTCATCCGGATCAGCTATAGCCAGGATATCGGTATCAGATACCAGCTCAATAAAACCCAGACCGGTATTCGCCGGGGGGGTGAACTTAGAGAACGTCGCCCCAAAAGGAATCTGTTCAGGCATGTAGCCCGGTAGCGAACGATTTTGAAGCTGGGGACCTCCCAAATGCAGGAATTGGTTCCCTGTTTCATCGACCTGTCCAAAGCGGGTCAGTGTAGTTGATGGCGTACCCCTGCCATCTCCTGCGTGGCACGCTACGCAACTGTTGGCCACGAATGTTGGGCCAAGGCCGGTTTGCGAGAAAAATATCTCATCGTTAAAAGCCACATCACCGGCAAGGAAACGCCTGTTTTGCTCATGTGTAAGCCCTTCCAACGGCCCATCGAGGATATGGTCGTCATCGGGAGCCTCTGTTTCAAAATTTGAACAGGAAAATGATAATAATCCAATACATACAATACCGAGCTTCTGGAAAGATCTTTTTTTAAATAAGACGAAATATACTTCATTGTTTTGTGCTGTTTTATTTTTAGACAAAACTAAAAATATATTTCAACAAAACAAATTTTTATAAAATATGGAGCTTCGGTAAGACCAATACGATGTTGGCATCAAGATTCTTAATGCTAAAGCAATGTGTCTTTTATTCTATAAGGTTGAAGATAACCGGATGAAATTTTTTGAAGTCGACACCCACGAAAGTTTCGGGCTGCACCGCACGCGCTGTGAATGTAGGGATAAAATTAGGGATGGTCGTCCTTCCGATATGCTCTGTTTTTAGTTAAGCGAGCCCATTCGTCTTAGTATTATTCAACATTGGCACTTCCTGACTTAATTGGCAATATCGAATTGGCATTTATGGCACATAAATGATCTGGATATTTTCCGGGAATCTGAGAGTGGTTCTTTTGGCATCCCTGGCATGGTTAGTATGTGTAGTATGTAAAAGGCCGGGAAGCTTATCAGTGTAAAAAGAATTAATCGTGGTCTTCGTATTCCTTTTGTTTTAGCTTTTCTTTCCATCGCATGTACCATTTTTGGTGGTGGAGTGATAAAAGGAAGTAGAGGAAAGTTGCGCTTGCCCCGGCAATAATGAACATATTCAGCGCTACCGCCACCCCTACGGCTGAAGTGCACCATACCGTTGCCGCTGTGGTAAGCCCCTGCGATGTTCCGGAAGCCCCATTCCTGTAAATGATGCCGGCCCCGAGGAAACCTATGCCCGTTATGATATTGGCGATGACCCTCGATGCTGCCGTAGGGTCATCCGCCAAATGCATTGTCACGGCAGTAAATAATGTAGCCCCGACACATACCGCCCCATAGGTACGGATGCCCGCGTCCCTGCCATGGCGTTCCCTGTCCAGGCCAATGAAGGCTCCGAGAAGGAAGGATACGACCAGTTTGATGAGTATGATAAGTTCGGAAGCGATATCTATCTGCATAATTCTATAGGATAAGTAGATTAGTGCTTGTGGTCGCCATGGTCCTCGCCTTCATGGTCATGCCCCTCATGGCTGTCCGTGTGTACTTCTTTCAGTTCCATCTCACATACAGGGCATTTTCCTTTGGCATCATAAGTTTTCCCTTTTTCGCAGTCCATAGGGCATTGGTACGCCAACTCGTGGTCGTGGCTGTCTCCCTTAGCGTGGTCATGCCCGTCGCCTTCGCTATGGTCATGTCCCGCATGTTCAGTAGCGTCTTTCTTTTCTTCTTTGCCATTGCAGGCAACAAATCCGGTGGTAGCGATCGCTAACGCAAAAATGATAATGATTCGTTTCATATTATGGATATTTGGTTACTTTATCAGGGTACTATTACCGTAAGGCAGGCAGGCTGTACGGTTATTGTAAATTTGTTGGTTTTAAAATAAATGAATTCGCCGTCAATCTGAGCTGTTGTAAATATTTTTTCAGGAAGCTCTATCGCCGCTTGCGGTGTCCGTTCAATTTTAATTTTTTCGAAATTTAGCGTTTTTCCCCTGAGCAACAGGTAGCCGAGGCGTATTTTTTCCCAAAATCCAATCTTTTCAACCGTGGCAATGTCAAGAAGGCCATCGTCGGGAAGGGCATTAGGAGTTAGGGATTTACCATAACCCAACTGGTTCGAATTGGATACGAACAGCAGGAACTGCGGCCCTTCGACAGTATGTTTACCGAAGGTTATGTGCGCATTAACCGGCTTAAAGGAAAGTGTCGCAAAAAAGCAGGCCTTTAGGTAACCCGCAAAGCCTTTGGCCTTTTGCTGTTCGTAAATTTTTATCACTTCCGCATCAAAGCTCACGCCTGTATTGCTGAAGAAGTATTTCCCGTTAATAAGGCCTGCATCGATCTTCTTAGTATTTCCCTGTTTGATAAGCTGCAATGCTATCGAAATGTTCTTTGGAAGCCTGAGATTAGCGGCCAGCCCGTTTCCCGAACCAATCGGCACAATACCCAGCTTGATATCCGATCCCACTATTACGGATGCTATTTCGTTGATAGTGCCATCCCCGCCGCAGGCTACGATAAATGAGGGGCTTTTCTTTACTAATAATTCAGCGATTTCCTTAGCATGACCCTGATATTCGCTAAAGTGGAGCTGCGCTGTATAGGTTTCCCTGTTGAAGGCTGTATTGATAGCCTCTACAAGTTTTTCGAGGCTGTTTCCCCCGCCTGCAACGGGATTTATGATAAAGTGTATTAAGGCCATTATTTCAGGAGTTTATGGTTGAACAGGTAGTCAGCGGTTTGGTACCATGCTATGGTTTCATCCAGGAAAGATTTGTCGGTTGGCAACAAGCTTAGGTTATTGCTTTTGCTGTCCCAACGGTAAAAGTTTTGCTTTTTCTGGTCAGACAGTATCATGACCCGGTCTTTTTTCAGCAATGCCAGTTTCCGGTAGGTTGCAATCAATGCCCTCTCTTCGAAATCCGGCCCAAAAACATCCTTTCCAAAAAAGTTTGAGGTATAGTTCCAGTCCATCATCCCAAAAAGGGTAGGGAAGAGGTCAATTTGTGAGCACTGCTTGCCTACCTTTTGCGTAGCGGCTTGCGGTATATTGAATATGAATGCTGGGATACGGTAATTTGCCACATCAATTTCATTACGTCCGGCGCTGCTCGCGCAATGGTCGGCAACAATTACAAACACCGTATTGCTGAACCATGGCTTGCTGCGCGCTGCCTGCAGCATTTTTTTTAGGGCATAGTCGGTATATTTTACAGCCCCCTTGCGCCCGGTACCTGAAGGAATGTCTATCCTGTCTGCGGGATAGGTGTAAGGGCGGTGATTAGATGTGGTCATCACAAAATTAAAAAACGGTTTTCCCGCCCGGTAGTTCTCATCGGCAACCGACAGCATCTTCGAATAGATATCCTCATCGCAAATTCCCCAGGCATTCTCAAAGCGGACTTCATTGTCACGGATAAGCGTCCGCGTTGCCCTGATCTTGTCGCTCAATATACTGCCACGCCCACGGTCGTAGATATCGAACCCGTTGCCACCGAAATAGGCATTCATGTTATCAAAATACCCATCCCCGCCATAAAGGAATGAAGTCGTATAACCTTTCGCCTCAAAGACGGAATTGATTGTGTACAGCCCCTGGTTTTCCGGCCTTTTCACGATGCTTTGGCCTGGTGTGGGTGGTATGCACAGCGTTACCGCTTCCATTCCGCGCACTGTCCTGTTGCCTGTAGCATACATGTTCTCAAAAAAGGTGCTCTGTTGTGCCAGGCTGTCCAGGAACGGGGTGATGTTTTCGGTGTTGCCGAATTCAGACATGAAGGAGGCGCTAAGGCTTTCCACTAATACGAACACCACATTATATTTTTTCTCCGGCCCGGCAGTATTTTCCACATCGCGCCTGATGGAAAGCCCCACGGCATTAAACTTCGTACCTGATGCCCCGAGTTTTTCCCGTACAAGGGCAAAAGCTTCCGTGTCGGGAATAGCCGTGTAGAATTCAGGGTATTTCATCTGGTTGTTACGGAAGGCGGCGAAAAAGCTGTAAATCCCATTCTTTGAGATTTCGGAGTTATAGCGGTTCGGCGACCATTCGGCATGGAAGTTCCGGATTGCGAGGCTGTAAAAGCCGATGAAGGCGGCTGTAATCATAAGAAACAGTACCCGTTCGCCAATCCCCGGCTTTCCTGCAAATGTATTTTTGAATACCTTCCCTTTAAAGAAAAGCCATAGCACCAGAAGGCTTACCGCAAGCACACCGCCTATGAGCAGCGGCAGGGGATAGGATTCATTGATATTGGCAATCACTTCATGCGTATAAATGAGGTAGTCGACCGCAACAAAATTGAAGCGTGACCTGAACTCTTCCCAAAAGGTTACCTCTGCGAAAAAAGTGAATGCCAGGATCACTACGCCCAGCGACGTGAAGAACCAAATGATCGCTTTATCCGCTAAGGTGCCGATCCATCTTGAAGGCCATACGGTAATGTACAGGATGCAGGGCGCAACCAGGTATGCCAGTGCCCCAAGGTCGAAAAATGTACCGCTAATGATCGTCCGAAGAAAATCAACGGGATGCCAGTCAACTTCATCATATTGCCAAACCATGAAGGCGAGCCGGAGCAGGAATGACACCGACAGGTAAAAAAGGGCAAAGTGGCCTATAGCCGAATAGCGGCGGGAGGGAATTACATAATACATCATGACTCCGGGAGTTTAAAAGCACAAGGTTCTTAAACGATTTTGGAGAAATTCTGTAGCGATGTATATTTACCTGAATTTTACGGTAAAATGATGCATTTCGCCTAAAAATCCATATTCGATTTCCCAATTATTTATCTCAATGATCTTTTTTACGATGGACAATCCAAGGCCGTTGCCTTTGCCTGCACTTTCCGACTTCGAAAAGCGGTTGTAAAGCCGCGACTGGTCAAGGCTTGCAGTGCCGGTGTTTGAGAATTTAAGCTCAACACCCGACAGTTCTGTAATGATAATACCTCCTGCAGCTGTGTGCCGTATGGCATTGGCAAAAAGGTTGTTCACCAGGATTTCCAGCAGAGCAGGGTTGGCATGGACGATATGGTCTTCCCTGATTTCCAGCGTTATCTCAATATCCTTTGATTCTGCCTGTGTAGTAAAGAATTCTATATTTTTAGTTAGGTATTGTGAAACCGGGAAAGCCTGTTTGTTAGCATACGCCTCATTCTCCATGCTGGAGAGCAGCATCAGGTTTTTGCTCAGCCGGTGCAGGCGCGAAAGGTCGCCATTAATGGATTCGATCAATACCGCCTGGTGTTCGGATTGCTCGGCCGACTGGAATAAGGATTCCAGCTTGGTCTGGATAACCGTGAGGGGGGGTCTGGAGTTCGTGCGCGGCATTCTCAATGAACTCTTTCTGGTTCCTGTAAATTGCGGTGTTTTTCTCGATCAGCTTCCCGATACTGTTGTTGAGGTAATCAAATTCTTCAGTGCCCGTGGGTATGAACCTCGGTTCCCTGCTCTTGTCGATGTCAAAGCTTTGTATCTGCTTCAGCGTATCATAGAAAGGGGTCCAAAGCTTTTTGGCCCACCTGTTGGAAAACAGGGTAATGCCGATAAGCAATATCCCTATAACCACTATAAAAATAAAGGCTACCCCATAGACCATATCCTGCATTTCGGCAAGGTGGTTCCGCTCAATATAGGTATAGGGCTTATTATTGATGGTAAGGGGTGCGCGCATCTCCCTATACAATTCATGATGCCCGGATAAGGAGTCAAAAATTGTCGTGGTAAAGACAGTATCTTTTGACAGGCCCCCGCCCCTCAGGATCTTTACGTCATGATTGTATTTGTTCCATACTACGAGGTCTTCATCTGAGAACGTGTCGAGGTCGAGCCTGGAAAAGGCATCCTTATGGAGTTGCAATACCCTGTCGGTCTGGTAGAGGTGCAGCCACTGGCTCAGGTAATAGAAAGCCGGTGCTGCGAGCAGCAGCACAACAACAGAGAAGGCGAGGTAGCCCTGCCTGGTTTTTATCAATAGTTTTTTACTCATTTTCCCATTTATAGCCCATACCGTATATGGTCTTTATATATTCCCCGCCGCCGGCCTGCGAAATCTTCTTTTTCAGGTTTTTTATATGCGTATAGACAAAGTCATGGCTTTCCAGCATATCGGCCATATCGCCCGAGAGGTGCTCGGCTATGGCGCTTTTTGAAAGTATTCGGTTCCCATTGCCAATAAGGTACAGCAGGAGATCTATCTCCTTCTTGGTCATATCCAGCATTGTTTGGTTTACCCTAACCGTCTTTTGGCGTAAGTCGATGGTTATCTCATTATAGGTAACGGTGTTGCTCCCACCAAAATTCTTACGGCGGATGAGCGCCAGGATGCGGGCATAGAGTTCAGAGAGATGGAAAGGCTTGGTCACGTAGTCATCCGCCCCAAGGTCAAAGCCCGTTATCCTGCTATCAAGCGTTTCCTGCGCCGAGACGATGATCACCCCGTCGTCCTTCTCCATGTCCTTGATCTCTTTCAAGATGTCGAAACCGCTGCCGCCCGGGAGGTTCAGGTCAAGGAGTATGCAGTCGTAGCTGTATAGGCTTATCTTTTCGGTAGCCTCAGCAAAAGCCCTGGCGGTCTCGCACTGGACATCATGCGCCAGCAGGTATTGCCTGATGCCTTCCGCAATTTCGGGTTCGTCTTCGATGATCAGTATTTTCATGACAACCAAGTTAGGTTTAAATTTTGAAGGAAATCTGTGCCACGATTATATTTTTTTCGAATTCTGCCTATCGCTACAGAATTCCTTCAAATTTGCTCCCTTACTTTGTCTGCAAAAAAAAGATACGCCTGCCGTGATGGATTATTTTCAAATGGCCATTAAATTTTATCCCGTAATCGAAAAAAATGTATATTTGTTAAAGTGAACAGGATTAAGCAAATACTATTATACAGCTTTTCAGTCTATCTTATAGTGCTGATGGCGTTGCCTTGCAGCGAAGCGCATGCAAGCAACGGCAGCATCGCTATTGAGCAATCCGGCCATGGTAAAGAGAAGGACAATGACGATGACCATCACCAGATGGAAATCTGTACGCCGTTCTGCATTTGCAGCAGCTGCGTAATAGCAATAGTAGTGCATCCTGCACTTGACATCCAGTTCTTCGATACTGAAAACACGACTACAGAAATATCAAATTTCTATACCTCCTTCAAATCCGACTTTTACGGTGCCATCTGGCAACCGCCCCAGTTAGTATAATGTTGCCGGCGATGAGCCGGTAGGAATTGCATGGCCATAAGCCATGCCTGTCACTCATACATTATATTAATTGACATCAAATGTTAGATAAAGTCATTCATTTTAGTATCAATAATAAATTCATTATTGGTCTTTTCACCATAGCATTAATAATTACAGGCGCGTATTCGCTTTCGAACCTGCCTATTGATGCCCTGCCTGATATCACGAACAATCAGGTGCAAATCATTACAACATCGCCATCGCTGGCCACCCAGGATGTTGAGCAATTCATAACCTATCCCATTGAGCAATCCGTTAAGCCGATCCCTGAAATTGTGGAGCTGCGTTCGGTGAGCCGTTTCGGCCTCAGCGTGGTAACGGTCGTATTCGAAGAGGATACCGACCTGTACTGGGCCAGGGCACAAATATCGGAACGCCTCAAAGAAGCCGAGAATGTTATTCCTAAAAACCTCGGTACGCCCGAGATGGCCCCAATCAGTACTGGATTAGGGGAAATTTACCAATATGTAGTTTTCCCGAAAAAAGGGTACGAGAAGAAATTTGACGCGACACAGCTGCGTACCATACAGGACTGGATCATCAAGCCGCAGCTCATTGGTACGCCAGGTGTAGCTGAGGTGAATACCCTGGGCGGCTCGCTTAAGCAATACGAAATCGCGGTGGACCCGGACAGGCTTAAAGCCATGGATGTCACCATCGCTGAGATATTTGCGGCACTAGAGTCCAATAACGAGAACACAGGAGGCGCCTATATCGATAAGAAACCGTATGCCTACTTCATCAGGGGGATTGGTATGGTAAGCGGTATGGACGATATCAATAAGATCGTCATCAAAAACAAGGGCAATGTACCGGTATTGGTACGTGATGTTGCCAAAGTACAGATTGGCGGTGGTATCCGTTACGGTGCTACCACCAAGGATGGAAAAGGAGAGGAAGTAACCGGTATGGTTATGATGCTCAAGGGCGAGAACAGCGGCCAGGTGGTGGACCGCGTAAAGGAAAAAATCGAGCAGATCAAGAAATCACTGCCGGAAGGCGTTGCCATAGAACCTTTCCTTGACCGTACCAAGCTTGTTGACAATGCCATCGGTACAGTACAGACCAACCTTATAGAGGGCGCCCTTATCGTAATTTTCATACTGGTATTGCTGCTTGGAAACTGGAGGGCCGGCCTTGTCGTGGCTTCAGTGATCCCGCTCGCGCTCCTGTTTGCCATCAGCATGATGAAATTCTTTGGGGTATCGGGCAACCTTATGAGCCTTGGCGCGATTGACTTCGGTATTATTGTCGATGGTGCCGTGATCATTGTCGAGGCCATCATCCATAGGCTGGAGGTCAAGAAGAAAGCAAAGCTCACCCAGGACCAGATGAACGAAGAGGTGTATGGCGCAGCATCCAAGATAAGGAGCAGCGCTGCCTTTGGTGAGATCATCATCCTTATCGTTTATTTACCGATCCTTGCCCTTACCGGGACCGAAGGCAAGATGTTCGGCCCTATGGCGCTTACAGTATCGTTTGCCATCCTTGGCGCTTTCATACTGTCATTGACCTACGTACCAATGATGAGCTCGCTGGTGCTTAAAAAAGCCACAGGGCATACGCCGAACATCAGCGATAAGATCATCGCTGCGGCGTACAGGGTGTACAGGCCGCTTTTGAACGCAGCGCTCAACGCTAAAAAGATAGTGATCGCAGCCTCAATAGGGCTATTTGCCATTGCACTCTACATATTCAGTACTATGGGTGGGGAGTTCATCCCTACACTTGACGAGGGCGATATCGCTACCCACCTTATCATCTCTTCGGGCAGTTCGCTGTCGCAGGAGATTGAGGCCACAACCAAAGCCGAGCAGATATTGCGCGCGAAATTCCCTGAGATAAAAATGATCGTTACCAAAATAGGTAGCGCCGAGATACCGACGGACCCAATGCCGATGGAAGCAGGCGATATGATCATCATCATGAAAGATAAGGACGAATGGACTTCGGCTGAAACTAAAGAAGAGCTTATGGCTAAGATGGAAGAAGCCCTTGAAGAGATCCCGGGTGCAACCACCGAATTCTCCCAGCCGGTACAGATGCGTATGAACGAGCTTATGACGGGCGTGCGAAGCGATGTCGCCATCAAGATATTCGGGGAGGATATTGACCGCCTTGTGAGCGCAGGCGATGAGGTGATGGGCCTTATACAAGGCGTACCGGGCGTTACGGATGCCAGGGCAGAAAGGGTGGCCGGGCTTCCGCAAATCACCGTTAAATACAACAAAGACAAGCTGGCGTTATATGGATTAAACGTTGGCGATATGAACAGGGTAGTCAGGATGGGCTTTGCAGGCGAGGCTGCCGGTACCGTCTATGAAGGCGAAAAGCGGTTCGACCTAGTGGTAAGGCTTGCAGAAGATAAGAGGCAAGACATAAACAACCTCAAATCACTCTATGTCACATTACCTTCGGGCAGCCAGATACCATTGGAGCAGGTAGCCGACATCCAGTTTGAGGACGGCCCGATGCAGATCAGCCGTGAGGAAGGCCGCCGCCGCATCGTGGTAGGCTTCAATGTCCGCGGGCGTGACGTGCAGAGCGTTGTCAAGGATATACAGGCGAAACTGGACAAGAGCCTGAAACTGCCGGCAGGGTATTACACGACCTATGGCGGACAGTTCGAAAACCTTCAGCAGGCCAACAAGCGCCTGATGGTGGCAGTGCCTGTAGCGCTTGGACTGATATTCGTATTGCTTTACTTCACATTCAAGTCGGTTAAGCAATCCATACTGATATTCACCGCGATACCACTCTCGGCTATCGGGGGCGTATTCGCCCTATGGCTGCGCGGCATGCCGTTCAGTATTTCGGCCGGTGTCGGCTTCATTGCCCTCTTTGGTGTGGCAGTGCTAAACGGCATCGTACTGATAGCTTATTTCAACCAGCTAAAACTCGAAGGCATGAACGATATTTATGAACGCATCAAGGAAGGTACAAAGGTAAGGCTAAGGCCGGTACTGCTTACAGCAGCAGTGGCATCCCTGGGCTTCCTGCCGATGGCACTCAGCACCGGAGCAGGTGCGGAGGTGCAAAAGCCTTTGGCAACAGTGGTTATAGGGGGGCTTATCACTGCCACGCTCCTTACGCTTGTGGTACTTCCTATATTGTACTATTATTTCGAAAGGGGAATCAAGGGCGGTGCTCCGAAAGGCGCAGGAAAACTAGCTGTTGTGGCCTTATTGCTGCTACCCTTCCTATCGCAGGCGCAACAGCCGATGACCCTGGACC
Organism: Flavobacterium sp. J372; assembly: GCF_024699965.1. Lineage (NCBI taxonomy): Bacteria > Pseudomonadati > Bacteroidota > Flavobacteriia > Flavobacteriales > Flavobacteriaceae > Flavobacterium > Flavobacterium sp. J372. The sequence goes on along the minus strand of NZ_JAJOMZ010000004.1, from coordinate 2,191,839 downwards.
AGGCAATCGCCACAGGTGTAAAAAATAATGGTGCCATACAGGCATCCACGCTGGATGTAACGCGCCAACAGCAGTTGCGCGGTACAGCTTTCGACCTTCCCAAGACCGAACTCAACGGTACCTTCGGGCAGATCAATACCCGTGCACAGGATAAGAACCTCAGCGTTTCGCAGACCATCAGCCCTTTCCAGATAGGCGCACGCCGGAAAGTCCTTATGGAGAACGTTAAGGCAGGCGAGCTCAGGCTGAGCCAGACCCGCCAGGAAGTAACTTATTCGATACGCCAAAGCTGGAATACCATGCTCTACTATATGGAACTCAACAAAGTGCTGGAGGAGCAGAACAAGCTTATGCAGCAATTCGTCCGCTCGGCCGAACTGAAGTTCCAGACTGGGGAGACCGGATCACTCGAGAATACGACAGCCAAGGCCAAGCAGCAGGAACTACAGCAGCAGATCAAGCGTAACAATGCGCTTATCGAAGCGGAAAAACTACGGCTTAAAGCCCTGTTGCAGCTGGATGGCGATGTTATAGTTTCCGGTACGGAACAATATACTGCCAGCGTTTTTGCCACATTGCAGGATTCTACGGCACTCAGGCAGAACAGCACCCTGTTGCTTGCGGAGCAGCAGGTGAATGTAGCGAAAGCCGAGAGAAGGGCTGAAGGTTCCCTGTTGATGCCTGACCTTACTGCGGGTTACTTCATACAGTCACTCACAGGCAACCAGGATTTTAATGGCGTAAGCACATATTATGATAACACATTGCGTTTCCAGGGATTCTCGGTAGGTATCAGCGTACCGCTTTTCTGGGGCGCTTCATCAGCCCGCGTTAAGGCAGCCAAAACCAATATCGAAGTCCAACAGGCCAATGCCGCCTATACAAGGACACAGCTCGTAAGCAGTTTTGAACAAGAGAAAAAGCAGCTGGAAACCTTCCGCTCAATGCTGGAGTATTACACAGGAACAGCGCTCCCTAATGCCAATACCATATCCGGCAATGCCACCAAAGCGTACCAGAACGGCGATATCAGCTACGTGGAGTACGTGCAGGGACTGGAGACGGCCCTTGCCATCAGGATCAATTACATTGACGCCATCAATAATTACAACCAGGCTGTTATCAACCTTCAGTACCTGCTTAACCTATAATATCATCCCATGAAAAAAATAAATTTTAAAATCGTTATCTATATCATCCTGGGCCTTGCCGCGGTTTTTGCCCTTGATTATTTCCTTTTGCGCAACACGGTAGCCGAAGATGAGCACAACCATGAAGAGCATGCCGGGGGGGAAAAGGAAAAAGAAGAAAGCAGCTCGGCTGCAAAAGAAGTGGAATTGAATGAAGCGCAGTTCAAGGCTGCCAATATTGAGCTGGGAACCTTCGCCCAAAAGAATCTCAGCGAGGTGGTAAATGCCAACGGCTATACGGAACTGCCCCCTCAAAACCAGGCCGATGTATCGGTGCATGTTACCGGTGTGGTAAGCAGGATCAATGTCATCGAAGGGCAGCAGGTGCGCAAAGGGCAGGTCCTTGCCACGGTAGAGAGCCCGGAATTTGCCAGGCTGCAAGAGTCCTATATTACCTCCAAGAGCAACCTGGAGTTCCTGAAGCTTGAATTCGAGAGGCAGAAGACCCTTAGTGAGGAGAACGTGAATTCCAAAAAGGTCTTCCAGCGTACCAAAGCGGACTACGAGACTGAAAAAGCAAGGTTTGCCTCTCTAGGTAAACAGCTTTCGCTGATGAACCTGAGCAGCTCTTCGGCAACCGGCTCTATGCCGCTTGTAGCCCCAATTTCAGGAAGTGTTACGAATATCAATATCAAGATTGGCAGTAATG